>JAIQGE010000023.1 GCA_020072815.1 Terriglobia bacterium
TCCCAGCAACAAGATGACCCAGGTCACGAAGAGCTATGACCCGCCGCAATCTTCTACGGGTGTAATCTTCGGCAATGTGGTTACGGAAAAGCTCTACGACTGGGGGCCGGGCGGCCCTGGCTCCGGTCCAGGTGCCTTACTGCGCGAGACGGACACGGTCTATCAGTGGCAGAAGAACAGCTCTTATCTGACGGCGCACATCGTGGACTTACCCGCTTCTAGTGTGGTGATTGACCCGGTCGCAGCCAACAACACCAGGTCTGGTTGCCCGATCAACGCCGTCGGTGGGACGGCGTCGTGCATCGCGGAAACGGACTCGTTCTACGACGAACCCGCGTATCTTACAGCCAGCGGCATCAGCACGCAGCACGTCGCGCCTCCGGCGGCGGTGCGCGGCAACCTGACCACCCTCAGCCACTGGCTCAACACCGCGAACGCCTTCGTCTCTGGCCACGCCAACTGGTATGACACCGGCGAACCTTATCAGAACATTGACCCCCTGGGGCACACCACGACGCTCAGCTACGGTTCGGCATACGTGGGCGCGTACGTCACCCAGACTTGCTCGCCGCAAACCGGCACGGTCACCCACTGCATCAGCGGGGCTTATGATTTCAACACTGGCCTGTTGACCAGCTTCACTGACCAGAACGGCCAGACCAGCAATTACGGCTATGATCTGATGTTCCGCATCACTTCGGCGCAAGCGCCGGTGGACGTGGCCAACGGCAGCCTGCGAGCTACCACCAGCCTCAGTTACTCGACCACGTCGCTGCCCTGGTCGGTCACGCGCACCCGGTCCATCACCGGCGCGCTCACTGATTCGGCCACCAGCATGTTTGATGGTCTCGGTCGCGGTTACAAAACCCAACATGTTACGCCGGGCGGCACGGCGACGGTTGATACAACGTTTGACCTCGGCGGCCATGTGGCGACCGTAAGCAATCCGTATTTCACGACAAGTGATTCCACTTACGGCATCACCACAAACCAGTACGATGGGCTGGACCGGGCAACGCAGGTCACCAAACAGGATGGCAGCATCAGCGCGGTGGATTACAGTCTGGGCAACTGCACGACCTCAACCGATGAGGCGGGAAATAAACGGCGCGGGTGCTCTGACGGCTTGGGACGGCTGGTAGAAGTCGACGAGCCTAATCCAAGCGCGGCGACAACTTCCGCCCAGGCCAGCATAACCATAAACGGAAGTGAGCAGTCCAATCCATTACCTGCTGCCTCTGGAACAGGTTCCGTCATAATCAGCGGAGCCGAGGGCACCAGCGAGGTCTGCACAGACCCGGAACCGCCTGCCCATCCGGTTTGCCACAACCTACCGGACAGCGGAACCATCGGCATCAAGGTTGGGACGTATCCCACGCTGTACGTCAACTACGGGAGCGGGAGCACTGGGGCGACGTTGGCTCTCGTGCTGCAACTGGGCTTTCACAACGATCCGTCCTCTCCGGTTGACGCGGCGATTGATCCGGCCAACAACACCAAGATCAACTTCACTGCCCGGACGACGGGAGTGGCCACTAACTATCCGGTCACGTATTTTAATGGCCAGGATTTTACTTTCTCGGGTCTAGCGGCGCTTTCCGGTGGGCGAGATGCCAGCAGCAGCCCGGATACTGGCACTGTGTCCATCACGGTTAGCGGAACTCCTTACAGCACCACGTACAACGGCAGCGATACCGGAGCGACCATCGCAACCCGCCTCTCCACCGCGATCAGCGCTGGTTCGTTCGCCAACGCCGCTGCTTCCGGCAATGTAATTACGCTGACCGCCAAGAGCACCGGCCAGGGCGGCGACTACCTGTTTTCAACCGCATCAACTTATGACACTACGCATTTCTCTGGACCGTCATTTACGCCTTCACCCGCCAGCAGCAGCATGGCCAATGGGTACGGTGCCAGCGAGATTGGCAACCAGTCATTCATCACGCTCTATCAATATAACGCTCTGGGAAATCTGTTGTGCGTCGAACAGCACGGCAATGTAGCGGGAACGGGATGCAGTGCAGCGCCGTCTTCCGATACAACCAGTCCGTGGCGAGTGCGCCGGTTTACGTACGATTCTCTCGGACGTTTGCTGACAACGCACAACCCGGAGTCAGGGACAATCACGTATTCCTACGATCTGGACGGCAACCTGTTGCAGAAGACTTCGCCTCTTGCGAACCAGGCAGGCGCGGCAACGCAGACCATCAGCTACTGCTATGACGAACTACATCGGGTAACCGGACGTGGGTACGGGGCGCTGAGCTGTCCGATGGCGTCGCCGGTGGTGAGTTACACGTGTGACGTGGGTGCAAACGCCAAGGGCAAGCTGACTTCTCTCATAGACCAGGCGGGGACGGCAACATACAGTTACGATCCGCTGGGCCGCATAACGGGCGAAACGCGCGTGATCAGCGGTATTTCCAAGTCGCTCAGTTACGGGTACAACCTTGACGGTTCTCTGAAGTCGCTGACATATCCCAGCGGTGCGACGGTAACATATGCGCCGGACTCTGCTGGACGCGTTGTGTCTGCGGTAGATTCAGCCAACGGTATCAATTACGCGACCGGTGCAACATACGACGCGACCGGTTCCCTGACCAGTCTGGTTAACGGCAACACCGGGACATTTGCCGGAATGACCAGCACGTTCACCTACAACAAGCGGCTGCAGCCGGTGAACATGTCGGCTGCGTCGCCCAGTCAGACGGTGTTCTCCATCGGCTATGACTTTCACGTGGGCAACGGCACGAGCGGTACTGACAACGGGAATGTGTGGGGAATTACCAATTACAAAGACAACGCCCGTAACCAGAGCTTTACCTACGATGCTCTAAACCGATTGACCTCAGCGCAGAACGCGGGGACCAACTGTGAGACCACGATAGTCGGCGGAAAGACCGAATACTGGGGCAATTCCTACGCATATGACGCCTGGGGCAACCTGACCAACAAAACGGTCACTAAGTGCAGCGCGGAGAACCTCAGCGTTACTGCCCTGTCCAACAACTGGCTTTCCGGTGGCTACGTCTACGATGCTGCTGGAAATATGACCCACGACGCGACCGCCAATCTGAATTACACATTCGACCAGGAAAACCGGATTACCGGTGCAGGCGGGTATACCTATACTTACGACGGCGATGGCAATCGAGTGAAGAAATCAAACGGGACCACGGGCACGCTATACTGGAACATGACTCCGGGGATAGTGGCTGAATCGGATTTGGCCGGAACGCTGAATAGCGAGTACGTATTCTTTGGCGGCAAGCGTGTGGCCCGACGCGACTTGGCTGCGCCCACAGGAGTGTCCTACTATTTCTCAGACAATCTGAAGACGGCGTCGGTGATTACAGATTCGGCGGGAGTGATTAAGGCGGAGTCAGATTACTACCCCTGGGGCGGCGAGCTGCAGTTCATCGCGAACGACTCCAACCACTACAAATTTACCGGCAAAGAACGCGACTTCGAGAGTGGGCTGGATTATTTCGGCGTGAGATACTACTCTAACGGCCTGGGACGGTGGACATCCCCCGATCCCAAGGGCATTGCGTTGCGTCATCTGCTAAATCCACAGAAGCTCAATAAGTACTCCTACGTCCTCAACAGTCCTCTGACTCTTTTTGATCCCAACGGGATGGAGGAAGTAACCATGCAGTTGAATGCCTTCATCTCAAAGCCAAATGTTGGAGGCTTCCGAGGTGACAACCGCAGTTTCAGCGCCGACATGCACGCCAGTTCACGTGTCTCGGTCACAGTCAAAGTTGAGACCGACCCTGCTAAGAATCACGGCAATCCGCTGATTGGCAAACCTGAAATACGAGTTGGCACAACCCACCAGAACGCTCAGCCGTTTCTTGGAATGCCCACGAGCCATGAGGCAACCTCGACTGGTCCGAAGATGCCGGAGGTGACAGCGACTCAGGATAAGAGTGGAAATGTGACTGTGAACATTCAAGAGAGCTTGCGTAATCCATTCACGCCGCCGGGTTCGGGTAGCATCCAGGCGAATGTGAACATGACGGTTAACCAGGACGCCACGAAAGCGGAGGTGAGTGGCAGTATCTCGGGTTCGCCTTCATTCGAGTCCAACTTCAGCGTTGACGGAGGTGCCACTCAAAATCTTCCGCTCCAAACCGAACCGAGCAGCACGCTAGGATTTATGTGGGGCCTGCAAGGGACTAGCAACATTGATAAGAAAACCGATCTTCCGCCGCCACCGAAGAAGAAGGACGAACAGCAATGAAAATGGCAGCAGGTTTCCTTCTGGTGGTCGGCTGTTTGTGGGCGCTCTTGATCGTGTGGATGTTCTTGACAATAGCCGGAGTCGCTGATGCACCTGAATCGTGGGCCAACACTGCACTCTACTGGGGCGGCATGTTGGTTGGTCCCTTCGTGCTCATCATCGGAGCAGTGCTCTTGTTGCGGGGAACATCTTTGCGGCCAGGTGCGATTCTCGTTGGACTCGGCTGCGTAATCCTTACTGGCTTTGCTCTCTACAACAGCATCACTGGAATGCAACGACAGCCCTTGCAAGCCCCGCCGCCGTACTTGCTCTATATAGTGCTGCTGCTGATCATGCTTTTATCGGATGCTGCGGCGTACAAAGTCTACAAGACGCTGGGCGGACTTCGGTGACTTCTCTGTCCATAGCTCTGGCGATGGCGATGCTGCTGCAATCCGCAACGCCTGGGTCAATCACAGCCCTGAAGAACCGCGCTGAATCTGGCGACGTGGAGGCACAGGTCGAACTCGGGACCGCGTACGCATCCGGTGATGGTGTAACCGCCGATGAGACCGAGGCGGTGAAATGGTTCCGCAAGGCAGCAGAGAAAGGCAATGCTGCTGGCGAATACTCACTGAGCGAAATGTATCTGACCGGGCGCGGGGTTGCCGTCGATGCGGCGGAAGGGCTGAAGTGGATGCGGCGATCAGCGGAGCACGGCGATCCACGCGGACAATCAAATCTCGCGGTGCTGTACACGCAGGGCCAGGGCGTGCCCAAAGATGAAACCGAAGCAGCGAAATGGATGCGCAAAGCAGCCGAGCAAGGTCTTGCTGCTGGCCAGTTCGGTCTCGCTTCGATGTACGCCCATGGCGCAGGTGTTCCTCAGAGCGCAACTGAAGCCATCAAGTGGTATCGGAAAGCGGCAGCCCAAGGCGACTCTGCTGCAATGAACAATCTGGCGTTCATGCTCGCTATCTCCACCGATCCGAAAATCCGCGATCCAAAAGAAGCGGTCTCGCTTGCACAAAAGGCTGTCGAGATCGACGCGGACAACGCCTCGTATCTGGATACTCTCGCTACGGCTTACTTCGAGGCCGGGCAGCCCGACAAAGCGGCGGAGGCCGAACGCCGCGCACTGACGCTGAAGCCGGACAATCCCTCCTACAAGAAGGCGCTGGAGAAGTACGAAGCCGCAACGAGACCGAGGCAATAGCCGGACGATCAGACTGCCGCTCTCAATACCTGCGGTTTGGGCGGGTGGTTACTGCTGTGCGTCACTTCTTTTTCCTTTTCCCCAGGATGTTCTCCGCCGCGATCTTCGCCAAACTTAACACAATGCTGCTGTTCGTCATGATTGCTCCCGGCCAGATCACCGCTGCCGCCTTGGTCAGCATGGAGTAGTCCGCTGGGCTGAGTTTTACGGTAATGCTCGAAGTCCGTTTGGCCAACCAAAAAACTGCCTATTGCCCTCAGCCGCAAACCCAGAACTCCCGGATGGCCCCAGAGAAAATGGCCTCGTTAGCAGATCGGTTCCCGGAAACCGCGCAGGTATATCCCGTCAGAGACAGTGCTTCTGTATCGCCTCCTGAAAGAACGCGAGCGCTTTCCAATTCTCAGCGTGAGACGGCTCGAACATATTGTGCGCACTCCCATCGTCAACCAGACATGCTCCAGCCAAACTTTTTAATGAAGTCCAGCCCGATCCCTTCGAGCTAAGCTGCCTTTTTCTTCCGTTCGGCCCAGCGCTTTCTCATGGCATCGCCGATCCGCTTTCGCTGAGCGGCAGTCAGATGCCTCCTCCGGCCGTTCCTTTGAGCGACGATTGTTCCGCGACTTCTCCGAAGAACTGCTATGGCTTTGTTCAGACGGTCTCTTTCGGCTTCAAGTTCGGCAATGATCGATTGTGTGTCCACGTTCCTCCTTTTGGGGCGAAGGGAATTTTATCAGGTGTATCAGCGGAGAAACGCCGCGCCGGCGTCCCGGCTTTGCCCGGCAATAGCCAACAGGAGCCGGGCTAAACCTAGGAAAAGTAAGCGAGAGAACGAGCTTGACTGTCTGCCCAGGCAGAGCGTCACTGTGTAGTGCCGCCATATGTATTAAGGATGTGACCCGAAAGTGGAAGTCTCTGCGTTGGCTTGGTAACAGGTATGTCGCGTGGCGCTGTCGGGCTTTGGTGGCGGTGTCTGTGTGCTGCGCTGGGTTTACTCGACCACGTTCTGCCGGACTATGCGTTGCTGCCGGATTCGGAAAGCGTATTGCGGATCAATCGCGTTCCATCAATGCCCGATTGCGCAAGGTTATCGGCGCAGGCTGCGGGGCGGGCTTAAGCTCGACCAGCTTGTGGTCGTCGCGGCATTGCCAGTTGGAATGGTTGCGTGTCAGGTCATTCATAGCAGCCATCCAGAACGAATACAGGTGAACGCAATCAGTTACCGGACAAGCCAGTGCATAAGGGCCGTCGCCGCTGATATGCGCTGTGGGCCACTTCAGCCGCGCTGCTTGTTGATATGCGGATTGTGGTTGTGCTGGCATGATGATTTGTCGCCGACGTGTTAACGGTTCGCCTATCGCCGCCCAACCAACGATTTCAGTTTTTCCGTCTCATGGTTCTTGCCGCGCAGTTCATCCATGATAGGCAGCCACCAGCGTGGAACGTTCAATCCGTGCCGCACTCGAAGAATCGTCATCGCATCACGCATGATTCTGGCGCAAGTGGTACCACCTGAATGTTCAGTTTCCAACGCAATGTGCTCCCGGATTGCATCACGGCAGCATTCGTAAAGCTCCGGCCAGTGCGGGTACGGCTTGAACAGCGCGCGCTTGGCCGCATCCTTTAAGTTACCGTGAACCTGCGCCCAGATAAGGCGGAAACCAGTGAGCCTGTCGAAATCGTGACGCGCGCGGTCGGCTTGCGGCGTCTGATAACTGCCGTCATAGTCGCCAGTGAAGTATCCCCGAAAATGTTCTTCTACTGTTGTGTGTTCATCCATGATGATTTGTCCTCTTCCATTCCATGGTTGCCCGGCGCGCGATAGCGCGCGTCAGAAAGATCGTCAAATGGTTTTCGGCCCGCTCGGGCCGGGTTAAACACGGCTCAGTTAGGCTCGGTCGTCTAACGCGGTTCTGACGGCTCTCAAGGCTAGAAGCCGAAAATCGCCCGCCAAGCGCATGGCCGATAACTTGCATCATTTCCCTTATCAGAACCTTGCAAGGATCTGCATCCGTACAGCAGTACGGAGCAGCCATCCGTACTCTCGACCGTACAGTGCCCCGTACAGCATCCGTACTTTCGTCCGTACAGCAGGCCGTACAGCAACCGTACAGTTGTCACCCTTTTTTGCTATTCGTCTTCCGCATCAACATTTTCTATCTTCAATTCCGGCTGCCGGTGGCGGTCTGGTTCGTTCGGATTAACCCAAAATACCTCGCCGGTTGGAAGCTGATGCCAGCAATCAAAAGGCGCTGCCATTCCAACAAACCGACACCTAGTTGCTGATGTGCAAATTGTTAAGTGTTCATGCGGCGCGACGATGAATCCATCGCGCAACTGGCCATCGCAGAAACGAACCAGCCGCGCGCTGATGACGTGGCGGGCGCGCAAGTACGCTAGAGCCTTTTCAACAGCAGCTTTGCTGTATTTGTTTTTTGAATCGAAGCGACGGCAGTGGTCCAAGATGTCACCGACGCCTGGATAAGCGAATCGGAGATCCGGGTGCTTGGAGGCCAGCAAGTCTAGGTAACCAACCACCTCGTGCAGGACGCCATAGAAATGCCGCTTCAGTGAACAGCTCTTGTTACCGCCTAGAGGAACGATGGGCCGGTAGCTGTTAGCAAAACGGCGTGAATCTTCTTTTTCTTGCGAGTATGCCATAACGTTTTTTCCTGACATGTAACTTCCCAATTCGTAGTTACGCCATTTTCGTGCGCTCAATGAATGCGTCTAGATCTTTTTTGTCGAACAATATTCGGTTTCCAATTTTCAAGCTCGGCACTTTGTGGTCCCACGCCAGTGACCGAACTGCCCAAATCGTGCAGGATAAGTACACAGCCGCGTCTTTGATGGAAAGTAGTCGCGGCGCAAGCGTGGGCGTGCGTGCAGTGTGTTTCATTCAGTTCACCACCTTAGAATCTTGTTTGTCGCTGGATGCTTTCTTTGCGCGCCGACTTGTCGCGCCAATTCCCAACGACTCGTAGGCAGCATTGAATTCCGCGCTTTCAACTTCTTCCTTGTGATCTTCGAGATACTGCAAAACGATTCCATGAACCACGCGTATTGGTGCGGGAATCGTCTTGCCCCCGAACTCTCCCGGTTCGATTTGGCGTGCCTTGGCCAGCGCCAGCAGACTTTCGTAAGTCTCGATGTGTAGCGGCAGCATATAAAACTTCCAACCGTGTGGCAGGCTGCCTTTCCAACCGGCGGGAGGCTCACCTTTCCTCGGCGGCATCTCACCTTTCAGCGCACGTCGCAATTCTTTTGCCTTTAGATCTCGCTCGCTTGCCAATTCGAGCCATGCCTTTTGATCTTTTGGCTCCAGCGGGGCCACAATCTGGTGGTGCTCCCAGCTCAGGTTTGTATGCCGCATACAAACAGGCACACGCTTGGCGACGGAAGCAAACTGGTAAAGGGTCTGTCGTTTCTTGCCGGTGATGGATTCGGCATTGGCATAGGCGATTTTTTCCCCATAGGCGCTTTGGCCTTCAACAAGCCAGTCGCCAATTTTCCATTGCAGCTTGTCGTGTTCTTTTGTAAACGACTTGCCAGTTTCAACCCATAGATCGAAAAGCCGGGGACGCACGGGCACACTCGTTTCCACGAACGGGAATGGCGTTGTTTCAGCCGTAGTGTCCCCGCGCATTATTCGCCTGCGCCTTTCATTTCCGCCACGCGAGCCGATACGCGGCGATCCAAGCCGGTGATAGGCACAACACGGTGAATCGGCACGGCCTGCAAGTATTCTTGGCGGCAGTGGCCTCCGGGGCAAAAGCCGCGAACAAAACTTGGTTTGATGGGTGCGGCGCAGTACATGCATTCCGTGTACAGGAACGCTTCGCCGGAAGCCCGCCATGCCTGCCGCTGTTTTTTCAGGCGATACCTGCGCCACTTGCTATCGGTAGCGGTTTCGGGGCGCATTTCAGGCACACTGGTGCCTGTGCTTGCGCGGCTAGTTTGCGCGGCTATCATTGGCGCGCCGCCGATTCACCGGCCAGCCAGCGCGCCACCTGCCGCGTATCAAAGCGCACCGCTGTTGCAATGCGGAAACTTGGGATGGTGCCTTTGGCGGCCAGTTTGTAGATGGTGATGTGCGAAACGCCAAGCAGCGCCGCAAGCGCCTTGGCACCCACAGGCTTTTCGATTTGGTTTAGGCGTTGAACGAGCGTTGGATTGAAAGCAGACACACTGCTAGCCATTGCAGAAATCCTGTTTTTGGATTGGCTAGCCAGCCATCGGCAGAATGCCGTAAGGTGCTTGTGGATAAACCGCCACGGCGGTAAGAAGGTTACAACGAAACCGGCTTATTGGCGCTGCGGCTTCAACCTTTTGCGTACAGCCTTGGGAGTACGCTGAAAAATAGTATAGCGCAGTGGATGATGAACTACAACGGAAAACGTAGTGGACAGCCCAAAACTTTTCTTCGGAATTGGGCGTCACGCGAAAGTTGAGTTCACTTTATCGCGCACGGCTTCGTTTTCTGACGGCTTCAAATACCGTAGGGTGCTCTCCATGCCGGATTTGCCGCTGTGTCCAAGCCAGAGCTGCACTGTGCGCAGATCAACTCCATTCCAAAGGCTCCACGTTGCAAATGTGGCGCGGAACTTGTGTAGCCAAAAGTCCGCGGGATTCAAACCGGCGCGGCCAGCAATAGCCTTGCACTCGTCCAGAAAGTTCATCTTTGGCTTGCATCCTTTGGTCGGAAACAGCAGCGAACACGCCGTGTTGGCCTTGGCCTTGTGTTGCTTCAA
Source organism: Terriglobia bacterium (assembly GCA_020072815.1). Lineage (NCBI taxonomy): Bacteria > Pseudomonadati > Acidobacteriota > Terriglobia > Terriglobia bacterium. The sequence continues at coordinate 10,190 of JAIQGE010000023.1, forward strand.
TGACGCCAACAGCTTGGCTGGTATCGGAATCTCGCGCGGCTTATATGCCTTTGGCGAGAAGCCAAATTCCTTCTTGTACCGGACAGCAACCACGCCGCGTGTGAGATTGATATCCGGCCAAGTGCAGTACATTACCTCTTGTTCCCGCATGCCGGTCATCAGAAAGAACTCGAACCACAGCCGCTCCTTGGCGTCGCACGCCTTAAAGAACTTGTCCAGATCGGCGCGTTCGTAAACTTCCGGTTCGTCCTCCACAAACTGGGGCCAATCGTTCTTGCCTACCAAGCCTCGGATGCCTTGCGCCTTCAAAAAAGTCACCACGTTAAGGAACTTGTTCCATACAGTACGCGGCTCCAATTTCTTCACGTCGCGGAGAAAGGCGCTGAATTGAAGCATGTCGCGGCGCTCGATATCTTGAACGCGCTGCTTGGTGCAGGATTCTAGGAAATAAGCGAGGGAACCGCTGTAGGCCGCGAGCGTTTTCGGCTTCTTGGTCAGCTTGATGTCTTCAAGATATGCGGCAGCGGCGGCGGACAAAAGTGTACTGTTTCCCTCTTCCGATTCAGCCACCTTGATGCCTAGCGCCTTGTTGTTGAGGAGTTGCTCGCGCCGAATCCGCTCGGTGTTGGCGGCGTTGGCGTCACTACCAGCGGATCGCCGAATCCGCTTTCTGCCGTCATGCCATTCCAGATAATACCGGCCTTCGGGGTGCTTTTCCGGCTTACCGTCCACATAAACCATGTCTGGCAGCACGCGGCCATTCTTGGATAAAACAACGCGGCAGAAGCGCGAACCGTTGGTGGTTTGCACGCGCTTAGTCAGATTGACTTCTTTGTTGGCCACTGCCTACCTCCGTGATTCTCGTATCACGTATGGTATCATGGCATGGTAAACGATTGAAAATAAAGGTTCTGGCGGAGAGAGTGGGATTCTCGCCTGGCGATTTTTATACAGCTCTTTTCTTCAGCAAGATAGCGCTATCACCCTGATAAATCAAGGGCCGATACATTTCACCTTTGATCGAAATCTTAACCATCGGAACCTGATTGGAACAGAATTCGGTCTCTTATAGACACCATAGACACCAAGGAATAACTGATCAACATGGTGACCAGAGACGGAATCGAACCGCCAACGCCAGCCTTTTCAGGGCTGAAGTCAGCCAATGTTAATCTGCTGACTGCATTCGACTTACACAGTTTCACCACTCCTTTTTCTTGCGATTATTGGGACCAATTTGGGACCGACAGATTGGCTTGCGCGCAAGGCTGTGTGATCGCCGTCACTGTGGTTCGGGCCTGCGGTCAGCAATCTTGGCCAATGGCGCCGGCTTAGTGGTTCGTAGAGCACCTGACGCTGGAAAGAAGAAGGAGGCTCCCCAGAAATGGCGGATGTGATGAACGCCTCCGTGCCCTACGGGCGCCGCTGGGAACATTTTGAGCACATGGCGGACATGGGGGTGCGCGGCATTGGCCCTTCCCGCGAAGCTGCTTTCGAAGAAGCCGCGCTTGCAATGTGCGCTACTATCACGGACCTCGCGCTAGTGCAGCCGAAAATCCTGGTCGAGGTGGACTGCGCGGCCAACGAGGATGAGTTCTTGCTTGTGGACTGGCTCAACGCTCTGATTGGCGAGATGTCGGCACGTCGTTTGATCTTCAGCAAGTTTGCGGTAAGCATTTCGGATGGCCATTTGCATGGACGAGCGTGGGGTGAAACTGCCGATCCTGCCCGTCACCACCCAGCAGTTGAAGTCAAAGGGGCAACGCTGACGGAACTCAAAGTTACGAAAACCTCCGACGGAATCTGGACCGCTCAGTGCGTCGTGGATGTGTGAGGTAGGAAAATGGATTTGGATCGTCTCACCCGCAAATCGGACACTGAGTGGTGGATTCCTGCAACGGCAAAAATGCGGGTTCCCGGCGTAATCTTCGCGACCGAGAAACTCGTCCGCGACATGGACGACAAGGTATTCGAACAGGTTTCCAATGTCGCAACGCTGCCGGGCATTGTCAAAGCATCTTTTGCCATGCCGGACGCACACTGGGGATATGGGTTCCCCATCGGAGGTGTGGCGGCTTTCGATCCTGCAACGGGAGGAATTATCTCCGCCGGAGGCGTTGGATTTGACGTTTCCTGCGGAGTCCGGACGCTGACCACAGGCCTCAAAGTGGAAGACCTTTCCCTCTGCAAGCAACAACTCGCTCACTCTCTTTCCCGCGCCATACCTGCGGGCGTAGGCAGCACGGGGCGGCTTCATCTTGACGAAGATGACATGACAGCAATGCTGCGCGGCGGCGCGCAATGGGCAGTCCACCGGGGCTACGGACATCTTCGCGACCTCGATCGCATTGAAGAGCGCGGCCGCATGGCCGGCGCTGAACCGGAACACGTGTCACAGCAGGCGCGAAAACGCATGCGCGATGAAGTCGGCACTCTCGGATCTGGCAATCACTACCTGGAAGTGCAGCACGTTGCTGAGATCTTCAACGAGCAGGCCGCGGCTGCATTTGGAATTCGCAAGGATGATGTTGTTGTGAGCATTCACTGCGGCTCGCGCGGCCTGGGTCACCAGATCGGCACTGAGTTCTTGCGCGAAATGGCCGAGGCTGCTCCTTCTCACCATATTGAGCTTCCCGACCGGGAGCTGGCCTGTGCCCCGATTCGCTCGCCTCTGGGCTTACGTTATCTTGGGGCAATGCGGGCGGCGATCAACTGCGCTGTGACGAATCGCCAGGTCCTCACGCACCTGACGCGCCAGGTCTTTGAGGAGATTTTCCCGGACGCCGAACTGGAACTGCTCTACGATGTCTCCCACAACACATGCAAGCTCGAATCTCACTGTGTCGACGGACATGAAACAGAACTTTTCGTTCACCGGAAAGGCGCCACACGGGCCTTTGGATCACAGATGCCAGAGGTGCCCGCGGCCTACCGCGCCGCAGGCCAACCAGTGTTGATAGGAGGCACGATGGGAACTGCTTCCTACATATTGGCAGGCACACCCGAGAGTGAGCAGAGGGCGTTCAGTTCCGCCTGTCACGGCGCCGGCCGCTCGATGAGCCGGCATGCGGCAACCAAGCAATGGAGCGGACGACAACTGGTTGACGAACTCGCAGAAAAGGGCATCATCGTAAAGAGTCCCTCAATGCGAGGTGTAGCGGAAGAAGCGCCGGGAGCATACAAAGATGTAGGTGCTGTGGTCGATGCAACCGACGAGGCCGGGCTTGCACGTAAAGTAGCCAGGCTTTTGCCCTTGATCGTGGTCAAAGGATAAGGTCTCGTCTACAGCTTCTCGCGGAAAGCACCCAACACCGAGGAGCTTTGCTCAAAGTTGCGGCCTGACGGGCTGGCTGCCTGGGCGGCCTTGTATTCCGCTTCTACTGTGCTCCTCAGTTCTGACAGGTTCTTACGCATTGAGCTTCGCACGCTTTCGGAGAGCCTGCCCCGGGCAAGTGCGCTGTACCATTTCCTGAGTAGATCAATCCGTGAGCGATTCACGTATACGAGGTAAAAGCTGGGTGAAGGATCGGTCTCGCTTCGCTCAAAAAGCATGGTCAGCCCCAGAGACGCTTCGAAGTAATGGCTGGCATATATCTGTTTTGAGGCAATCACGACAGGAGGATTTTCCCCGCCTGCGCGCAGATACATGATCACGTCTGTGATCGCAACTACCTGCTTAAGATCGTGCCCGTAATTCTCTCGTGACCAGTACTGGAACCTCTCCACGTCTTGCAAGGTCGCGTCCGGAAAGACGCGCAAGTATGTCTGGAATTCAGGAGCATATTCCAGAAGATATGACGATCGGTCAAGGAGTTCGGCAAATTGGGTTGCGCTTTCGACGGCCTGGTCCTTGTCGTCATAAACGATCATGGCTTTGTTCCCGCCTGCCGCGTACTCTTGCACGTAGTCAGCCAGTAGACTACGCATAACTGTGTTTGCTTGCTCCTCAACAACCGGAGCAGAAAAGTCCAACTGTTGATGCAATATCTCGATCTGGCGTCTGGATAGCTTGAGCTGGCACCGTCCAGGCCGGCAAGTTCCCAGGTCTCGTACTTCTTGAGGAAGCAGCGTCAACTGAACGAAATCCTCAGGTTGGGCAGGATCGCCAAGTTTCCTGACCTGCAGCACGGCCTCACCCTTCTTGTGCCGCTCGATATCGCGGAATCTGGCGACAAAGAATTCCTGCGGCACATTGAGACGAACCACGGCAACTGCGGCTACTTCATGTTGTTTTCGCTTGAGAATTTTGGCGACAACAGCGCCGTGCTCGACTTGAAGAATCTGATCGTGTGAGAAGCCGAGGTGTTGGGTCAAGAACTGTTGTGGTTCGCGCGGCTGCTCCTGGCCGCCAGCGCAAGCCGCAAGCACTGCACAGATGAACAGAACAGACAAGGTTGTTCCAGCAAAGATACTTCTCACGGTGAATGCTCGCGCGATGGGTTTAGAAGGCGAAATGAGCCGGCTGACGTTCATCGTCGTCCGTAGGTGGGATTCATCTCAGCAGAAGTGACGGTGATTTCAAGGTGTTGTTCTTCTGCGTCCCAGCGCGCTGGTGTGCCAAGATCGGCACAGAGCTTCTTCATTTTTGCAGCAATACCCGGGGCCTCAGCCTGGGTCGCTCGGTGTGCCTGGCAATAGCTGATGGTGGTTGGATAGAGACGAACCCGCTCCGGACCTTCTGCACCGACCTCGACGAGGAAAATGAAAGATTGGTCATTACGTTCGATGGGATCTACCGCATAGTCATCAATAAAGTCTCCCACACCGTACAGAATCACACCTTTCTTGTAGAACTCAATCCCACGGAATACGTGGCTGGAGTGGCCAAAGACAATGCTCGCTCCTGCGTCGATGAGCGCATGAGCCAATTGAACGTGCTCCGGTGATGCCGGGTATCCCCAGTTTCCGCCCCAATGGGCGGAGGCAATCAGTGTGTCCACTTGCGTTCGGCTACGGATGAGTTCGAGCAGGTTGCGCGCACGCTGGTCCTGCAGGTCCGCCGGAACGTAGAAGGTTCCGGGCCGATTCGGTGTTGCCTCCCATGGCGGTTCATTGTCCGTAAAGGCGACAAGCCCAATCCTCCGGCCTCGTGCTTCAAATGTTGCGATTTGAGAAGCCCCAGCCAGGTTTGCCCCTGCCCCACTGTGGGCAATCTGTGCGCCGTCGAGTACCTGGATCATGTCCAGGAGCGCCTGGTAGCCATAATCCAGGGCATGATTATTGGCAATGGAAACGGCGTTGATTCCGGCTGCGGACAATACTGCCACATTCTTCGCTGCTGATCGGAAATGGAATTCCTTAGGATATTCTGACCACGGCGCACCCCGGTCAGACAGGACACATTCCAGATTGCAGATTCGCGCATCAGCGCTATGAAACAGCGAGATCGTATCTCCCCAGGGATATTCCGGTGACTGCCGGTGCAGCATCTGATCGACTCCGCGGCCCAGCATGCAATCTCCGACGATCGCCAGCCGAACTGGCGGCCTAGGGATCGTTGTTGGGATTCCACTGCCCATACTTTAGAGAGAATCGCCGCGTCTGAAAGTTCATAAGACCGCTGGCTCAGGCCCCAATGGCCGGCCGAAGTGTTACATCGCGCGAAGTCGAGGCGAGATGGTCATTGAGCAGCGACACAATAGACAAAATAGTGATACGGGATTCATCACCGATATCGCTTCTTGGCGGAATCGTATCGGTACAGAAGATCCGCTGTACGCCGAGTGACCATAACCCCTTCCAGTCCTCGCCTGTAAATAGCCCATGCGTAACCATGACGTAGATTTCCCGTGTGCCAGACTGAACCAGTCTTTCGCATGCAGAAACCAGGGTGCCGCCGGTATCGAGCATATCGTCCACGATCAAAACACGCGGGCCCACCTCGCCGAACGGTCCCGCGTGAGTTATTCCTTTTTCATCTCGCTGTTTTTCGAAATATGCAATGCCCACATCAGGTCTGCCAGCGGCCTTGTTCACGGCCTGACATCGCCAAATGGCCCCGTTGTCGGGTGCGATCAGTGTGGCATCGGTCAGTGCATGCCGCACGATGGCATGAGCGAAGAGTTGGTCCAGAAAAAGCGAGGTCAATGGGATGGAGAACAGTTGCTTGCTGCGTTCGCTGTGGATATCCACGGTTACAACCTCGTCGATCCCAGACGCTTGCAGGATGGAACCAAGCCACGCCGTCGCAAGGCTCTTGCCGGACTTACCCTTGTCCTGGCGACTGTACCCAAGATAAGGGAGAACAGCTGTAACTTTGTGGGCACCCTCCTTCTTTAGGGTGTGGGAAAGCAGCGTCAGGGACAGAAGTTGTTCATCGGGAGGCGCAATGGAACCAACGATCAAGCAATCTGCCGTGCGAACCGGAGTAAGTACATTTGCGAACAGTTCCCCATTTTCGAACCGGCCAATTTCAAAGATCCCTCTTTCCGCCATCGGCGGGCTCTCCAACCTTCTCAGGAAGTACTCGTAACCGGCGAAAGGAAAGATAATCATTTGTGACGTGCTCAGCGGTTGGCTGACAAGCGAGTTCTTATTCAAGCAAACTCCAGCTTGATCAGGATGCGGGCCGGGAATCCAGCCTGACGGAAAAGAGGCTGCGGCCTTGGTTATGCTCTAGCCATCAGCTCCTACAAGGAAGTCAATGGCATGGATACACGCACCGTCGCAGCCCTTGATGTGATCACTGTTTTCGCAGTCCCAAACCTCAACAACTTTCTTGCAAAAGTCGTTGATTTTTTTCGGGTTTGGTTGCCGTCGGAGTTGCCTCGTCTGGCTGGTCACTCAGCCTACTTTGGACCAGCTACTTTGTTGGAAGCTGGCCCTTTTCAGCCGTCGACAGCCACAATCATAAGAATTCGGGGTCGCCCTTAATGTGATCGCCGTCACCGATCAGTGTGATTCTAAATCGCGGTTTTTCTTCGGGTATTGTCGGCAGCAGAAAACCCGCTCGGCGCGAAGCTCCCAGCCGCTGCATTCTGCAAAACTCCGCCACCATGTGTCCACGGTCACAGACTGCAGGGTGGTCCCAGGAGTAGTGGAGGTATTAGCTCCCGGGACCGGAAGAGCAGGACCACATTCGCATTCTTGCCTGCCAGCAGGCTAAGGAATGGCATGTTCACTTCAACACAAGTTCAAAAAGAGAAGCCGCCGGCAAAGCTCAGTGAGAACAGCATTAGCGTGCTCAGGGCGCGTTATCTGCGTCGCGATGCCAGCGGCAACGTGGTAGAGACACCCCGGCAGATGTTTGAGCGTGTGGCCCTGGCGGTCGCGCAGGCGGAACTGGCTTACGGGCCGGCGAAACAGTCTCACGTTTGGGAAGAGCGCTTCTTTGAGCTGATGAGCACGCTTGATTTTCTGCCGAATTCGCCAACTCTGATGAATGCCGGGACCGCTCTAGGTCAGCTCTCCGCCTGCTTCGTCCTCCCTATTGAAGACACACTCGAATCCATTTTCCAGGCCCTTAGCAATATGGCCATGATCCAGCGTTCCGGAGGCGGCACAGGATTTGCCTTTTCGCGCCTTCGCGCCGCCGGCGAACGGCTCCGTTCCAGCGGCGGGACCTCATCGGGGCCGGTCTCATTTATGAGGATCTTCGATTCGGCCACGGAAAACATCAAGCTTGGGGGTAGGCGCCGCGGCGCGAACATGGCGGTGCTCCGTGTAGATCATCCCGATATTGAAGAGTTCATCGAGTGCAAGCGTGACGGACGCTCTCTCCAGAATTTCAATATGTCTGTTGCCGCCTCGGATGAGTTTATGTCCGCGGTTCAGACCGGCGGCGATCAGCCGCTGCGTGCTGCCGACGGCCGCGTTGTGAAGAATGTTTCTGCGCGGGCGTTGTTCGACAGAATGTGTAATGCGGCCTGGGAAACCGGCGACCCAGGACTGCTCTTTATTGATAAGGTCAACCGAGAAAGTCCAACCCCGGCCGATGGCGTCATCGAAAGTACGAACCCTTGCGGAGAGGTGCCGCTCCTACCGTACGAATGTTGCAATCTCGGATCCATCAATCTCACACACTTCGTGGGAACAGATGGCCATGAACCCTCGCTCGACTGGGAGCGCCTGCGCGAAACCGTCCACCATGCCGTCCGCTTCCTTGACGACGTAATCACCATCAATCGCTATCCGCTGCGGGAGATCGAAGAAGCCACGCTGGCCAGGCGAAAGATCGGCCTGGGCGTCATGGGTTTCGCCGAAGCCTGCATTCTCATGAACATTCCATACGCGGGTGACGCAGCACTCACTCTCGCCGGTCAAATCATGGAATTCATTTGCCAGCGAGGCGCAGCGGGCTTCAGCGTTGCTGGCGGACGATCGTGGCACCTTCCCGAGATGGAGCAGCAGCACCTTCGTAAGGCGCGGGCTGCGGCTGCGCAACGCCACACAGACGTCGATTGCGCCTACCGGCACCATCAGCCTGATCGCAGGCACAAGTTCCGGGATCGAACCACTCTTCGCCCTCGCTTACCGGCGCGTGGGAGTTCTGGAGAAGGAGACGCTGGTTGAGCTCAATCCTCTCCTCATACGGCATCTTGAACACTATGCTGAAGACGCCGCTGCCATCACCGAGTCTGTCATTCGCGCCGGCGACCTGTCGGATATGACCGCCGTGCCGCCGCACCTGCGGCGCCTGTTCCTCACTGCGTTGGAGATCCCCCCAGAGCAACATGTTCGTTTGCAGGCAGCGTTTCAACGGCACGTCGACAACGCCGTTTCCAAGACCGTGAATCTTCCTGCTGACAGTTCCGTTGAAGAGGTCGCCCGCGTATTCCGGCTGGCACATCAACTCAACTGTAAGGGAGTCACAGTTTTTCGATACGGCTCCAAATCAAACCAGGTTCTCCAAATCGGGGCAGGAGAAAAACCATACGAACGCGAGTATTTTGCCCATTGCGACCCAGGAGCCTGCAAACTGTGATTACTAAACGGCACCGATGGCTACGAAAGCCCAAGTAGCGCTTAAGGCCTATTCATCAACCGGAACAATCCCGAACCATACCGAACTATTCGAGGTGCAATATGAACATTGAGAGCATTATGACGAGGCAGCCAATCTGTTGCAGCCCGTCCGATATGGCGCAGAAAGTCGCGCAGATGATGAGACAGCATGATGTTGGAGCCATCCCTGTGGTATCTGACATGGTCTCCAAAACACTTGTTGGCATCATTACTGACCGGGACCTGTGTGTCTCGGCAATGGCAGATGGCAAAGATCCCCGCACAACACCCATCGCAGGCTACTTTACGAAGGAAGTGATAACGTGCGTGCCGGAAGACACGTTGGCAGCTTGTGAGCAAAAAATGAAGGAACACAGAATCCGGCGCATTCCCGTGGTGGACAAACAGACCTCCTGCGTAGGGATCGTGGTGCAGGCCGATATTGCGCGGGTGGACAAGCCTGAGGACGTCCAGGCACTCATCGCGGAAATCTCCAAACCACACATCAAACGGGCCACGCCAATAGCGGTGGCGTGAACACCGAACCCGAAGAGAGACAGTCCTATGGGGCATGTCTCTCTTCTCCAGCCCGGGCACCACGAATATGCAGCACGTGTTCGCTTAGGTAAAGGTGAGGTCATCGACATCGAACGCGAAGTGGAGCTCAGCCCATCCACTCCAAGGGGGTACTCATTCTCTCCGGCTTGCTTGGGGCACGGTACGCTCCTGACCATCCACTTTCGCTGTCAGCAAGTCTTGTTTTCGAGCACTCTTACGGCGCAGTGGAGGGAGACAGCGCATCCTTGTCGTAAACGGTAAAGTGGAAGCGCGCTTGATTGACCTTGCGAACAAAAGGTTGGCGCTGGCGCAACATACGACAACAGAGAATGGGTAAGCAACCCTGACATGTTGCGTTTGATGGCGCGCGTCCCAGAATGGGCGCATTTACGACAGCCTGGGCAAAGCCCCATGAGAAGGCACGTACGGTCGGTGAGTGATCTGCGGCCGAACAACGGGATCCCACCGGCCGGGGGTTGACAAGCCGCACTTGGCGCAGCGGCCGTCAGCGGTCAACCGGTAGTCAGTGATGCGAAATCCAGAACGACCAACCAGCAGTTCATTGCAAGCGTGGCACCAAGTATTTTCAAGGTCTCCGACTTCCCCGGGGAGATTGCCGGCGTAGACGTAGCGCAGGCCAGCCTTCTTACCGATTTCCGCAGCGCGGACCAAGATTGCCGGAGCAGTGTCATTCGGATCAGTCATCTTATAGTCCCCGTGAAACGCGGTAACGTGCCAGGGGATATCTGGTGAAACTCTCACCAGAAAGTCGGCCATCTGGGTCAGCTCTTCATCAGAATTGTTGAAACCTGGGATCACCAGAGTGACAATCTCGACCCAGACGTTCGTTTCATGCAAACGACGGATGCTGTCCAGAATCGGCTGCAGACGTCCGCCGAGTTGATGGTAGCGCTGCTCATCAAAACTCTTGAGATCCACTTTGTAGAGATCAACCCAGGGACGCAGAAACTCGAGAACTTGCGGAGTCCCGTTCCCGTTAGACACAAAGCCGGTCGCCAGTCCCGCCGCTTTGGCTTCCTTGAAGATGGCCACGGCCCATTCTGAAGTGATTAACGGCTCGTTGTAAGTGCTGACCAGGACTCGGGCCCCTTGATTCAGCGCTTCCTCCACAATCTTTTCGGGCGTGAGGCGCAGAGGCGGGACAACAGCACGCGAATCACGGAGCGCCTGGGAACTCACCCAGTTTTGGCAGTAGCTGCAGTGAAGGTCGCATCCCAGCATTCCGAAGCTATAGGCGAGTGCTCCGCTGTAAGCGTGGAAGAACGGCTTCTTTTCAATGGGATCGCACTGTACTCCGCCGATGTAGCCCCATGGAGCATACAGAATCCCGCCGCGATTGAAGCGCACCTTGCACACCCCGGCCTGGCCGTCAGAAATGGGACAACAGTGCCCGCAGGAGTAGCAACGCACACGGTTGCCGTCCAACTTTTGAGACAACTCTGGCGCGGCTTCCCGCACGTTCTTTTCAAGGATTTGTTTTAGATCTGCCATAGATAAAGCATAAAAAGATAAAAAAGATAAAACTGGCCGTGGCGGCCACCTTAACACCCGATGCAGCGGGCTTCGTTTGCGTAGAAGTACTCCAAGATCAATCCTGCCCGGCGGATTGTCTCGCCGGGCAGGTGGGTTTTAGACGACCCGGACTTTGTCTGCCTGCAGGCCCTTAGGGCCTTTGGTCACGACAAATTCTACGGTTTGGCCTTCCTGCAGATTCCGAAACCCGTTGGCTTCGATTGCAGAAAAGTGCACGAAAACATCCGCGCCGCTCTGGCGGCTGATGAAACCGTACCCTTTGGCCTCATTGAACCATTTCACGATTCCCTGTTCCATTGCTTTGTACCTTATTCTTTGAATTTCCTGCTGAGAAGATCGACTGCTACTGGGAGATCGGTGACGCTTGAGGCGGGAACCGGCCCAAAATCGCGGGCAAATCACACTTAACCGGATAGCGTTTAGATGTGAAACCGAGCACCGAGGATTCAGCAACTTGCGACCTTAGTTCGAGGCACCTTGGTCAGCGCGGAATCCTGGCGGCCTTTGGCACCCGGTGACCAGGCTCACAGCAAGACTTGGGCTGCATGGACGAAACTGTTTCCTGCGGAGAGCCCATGGCGTCGCCAGCCGTCAATCCGGAACAGCTTCAACTGCGTGTCTCCTCGAAGGCGGTGATCTCAAGTGAGCTGCCAGCCTTCTTCCACAGGATTGCGATCCACGAACGCGAATTTGTGGTTTATGACGACGGTTGGCGCGGCTGGACGTACTCTTATTCGGAAATTGCTCGCATGGCCAGAGCGCTTGCAGCCCGTCTGCGCGCTTACGGCATAAGTAAGGGAGATGCCGTGATCATCTGGTCCGAGAGCCGGCCGGGCTGGATTGCGGCATTATGGTGCTGTCTGCTGGAAGGTGTTGTGCTCGTGCCAGTAGAACCGCAAGCCTCCGCCAGCCTGTTCCAACGCATCGAGAGCAAGGTTCAGCCTCGCCTCATTTTACTGGGTAATTTGGTTTCCAGGCCGGAGGGAACGAGCCGCATTCCTGCCTGGCCGCTGCGGGAAGTCGAGACCGCGGCGGACCAGCTTCCGCAAGAACCTGTTGCTCTCAAAGGCGACGACATAGCAGAAATTGTCTTCACTTCCGGTACCACGGCCGAGCCGAAGGGCGTCCTGATGACCCACCGGAACCTGGCGGCGAGTATACGGCCGCTCGAGGAACAGCTAGCGCCTTATCGTAAATACCTCCGCCTTTTAGCCCCACTTCGCGTCCTTAATCTTTTGCCGATGAGCCACCTTTTCGGACAGGCCGTGGCCATGTTCCTGGTTCCTTTGATTCCGGCATCAGTAGTATTTGTTAGCAGCACCAGCCCCGAGGATATTGCACGGCAGATTCGGACCAGACGCGTGTGCGCGCTGGTATCTGTCCCGAAAATGCTGGAGGTGCTCCGCGACTTCGTTTTACATCGCCTTCCGGAGACAAAAGATGCGGCCAAAGTTACGGGGCCGGCGCTGGCACGCTGGTGGCGGTTTCGTTCTGTCCACCGGCTTTTTGGCTGGAGATTCTGCTGCTTCATTGTGGGTGGAGCACCGCTCCCGGCCGATCTTGAGCAGTTCTGGTCGAGCCTGGGATTTGTATTGGCTCAGGGGTATGGGCTGACTGAGACTGCGCCAATTATCAGCTTCAGCCATCCATTTCATGTTCAGCCTGGCACAACCGGTAAGCCAATAGCCGGCATTCAGATCAAGATTGCCGAAGATGGCGAGGTGCTGGTTCGTGGCGATAATGTGACGCCCGGCTACTTTCAACTTCCGTCGGAAACCGCTGCCGCATTTCAGGACGGCTGGTTTCGCACGGGCGATATTGGGGAGTTGGGCCCGGAAGGCGACCTGGTGATCCGGGGACGGAAGAAAGAAGTCATCGTCACGCCTGAGGGCCTCAAGGTGTTCCCGGAAGACGTGGAGGCCACGCTCAACCGGATGAGCGGCGTCCGCGAATCAGCAGTCATCGGCAAAGACGGGGTCCACGCGGTCCTGGTCTTAGAACCAGGTTTTACGAGTAAAGATATTGTGCGGCAAGCGAATCAGGAGCTCGAGCCGCATCAGAGGATTCGCTCGGTTTCCCTCTGGACCCTGGATGAATTGCCGCGGACCCCGACAACCCATAAACTTCGCCGCGCCGAGATTGCCGCTGCGCTGCAGACAGGCCGGAGGGAATCCCCGAAACCCAAGATGGAGCTTGCTGACCTGGTGCAAAAGTACGCGCCGGGCAGGACCATCACTCCCGACACCACGCTGAATGAGTTGGGGCTCAGTTCCCTGGATCGCGTCGAGCTGATGATGGACCTGGAGGAAAGGCTGGAGACCAGCGTCGATGAAAGCGTTTTTGCCTCCATAAGTACAGTGGCCGATCTTGCCCGGCCCATGGCGCCCGCCACGCCCATCCCTCAGCCGGCTTACAACCGCACATGGATCGCAAGGCTCATCCGCCGCGTCTTGCTTCCCACAGTCTTTCTTCCGCTCACCAGGGTTTTTGCCGACTTGAAGATTTCAGGAAGAGAAAACCTCGACGCCCTTGATGGCCCGGTAATCTTCGCCGCAAACCATCAAAGCCATCTTGATACGCCGGCCATTTTGGCGAGCATTCCTCGACGTTGGCGCTATCGGATCGCACCGGCGATGTGGAAGGAGTATTTTGATGCGCACTTCGTCCCTGAACGCCACTCGCTCCGGGAGAGGTGGATCAACAGTACTGTGTACCGGCTGCTCACTGTTTTGTTTAACGCGTTCCCGATTCCACAGGCTGAAACCGGAACGCGACAGTCACTCCGCTACATTGGGGAACTCATCGAGGAAGGCTGGTCCATTCTTGTCTTTCCGGAGGGGGAACGAACCTTAACGGGGGACATCGGACGGTTCTATCCAGGGGTGGCAATGATTGCTTCCCGCATGCGGGTGCCTATTGTGCCGATCCGGCTTGTTGGACTTGATCAAGTCCTGCATAGGCATACCAAGTGGCCACGCCGCGGCCCAGTCGAGGTCAAGATCGGCGCTCCCGTTTTGCTCAAAGGGGAGTCCTACGCAGCCATGGCCAAGCAGGTTGAGGATGCAGTTCACAAGCTGTAGACGCAGATCGCGCATTGTTCCAACACCGCGAACGCGGACAATGACAAGGACCGGCCACAGCGACTCCGCTAGTGCGAGGCCACATCAAGATCCCCCTGTGGCCCTGGCACTACTGATATCCGGAACTACTTGTCTACCGGAACGTAGACTCTGTCCGCTGCTACCAGTTCGGCATTCGGCACTTCAGTGTCCAGTCGTATTCGCTGAAATCCCGCCTCCTTCCGGGGCTTGACCAGAAACGTGAGACTGTATTGATGTTTGAGCGGGTCGGAAAACTCATCTAGATATGGCGCGAATGAGATCGGCATTTCGAGTCCCTGGAAATAAGCTTCAGCGCCAGTTTCGTCGGCCAGCCGTGAAAGGTTGTTTTGCCCCCAGTTGAACCGCCAAAAAGAATGGCCCCAATGGCCCGTCCCCGAGGCATAGATCGAGTAGATCTGAACGCTGGCCGCTGCGCCAACTGCGCCCGCTCAATCGCTTTGTCCAAGTAGGAATTACTGAGCCCAGGCTGCAAGGCGTCAATACCTGAGGTGACCATAAAAATCTCATGCCGGTTTGTGCTTTCCGGCCAATGGTCAATCAAGTCTGTGATGGCAAGGTAAGGGCTCGCCATTCCGCCAGCGGATCCGAGTGGCAGCCGTAGCGCCTTAGCAGCGAGGGAGTGATCCTTGGTAAAGTTCTGCGCAATGTTCACTGTACCGTTTGCGTAAGGCGTTACATAGCGGTCAAATCGTCTGGGCCGGACGATCTGGTTTTTCAATCGGTCCAGACCGGCGCCGCAATGAGAGACAACAACATCCTGTGCCGGCACCTGAAGCCGGCGGGGGAAAAGCTAGGCATCGGGTGGGTTAACTGGAGATGCTTACGAACCTCACACGCAACCTGGCTGAAAAATGCAGGAGTCCACGTGCGCGATGCGCAATCGCTCATGCGCCATTCGAAAGCCAGCACAACACTCGACATCTACATGCAAGTCGGGGACAACAGCCAGAGGGAGGCTCTGGCCAAACTGGAGTCCATTGCGGGCTCTAATACGGTGCACTGATGGTTGCAGTGCACGCTTATTGGGACCAATTGGGACCAAATCAGGTGTTGGACGGTGTGTAAGTGATTGAAAGAATGGTGGCCAGGGGACGGAATCGGTCGTGGACACGGTGTTGATAACACGTAAGTTATTCATTCTAAAAACGGGCAAAAAGGATGAAACGGCCAAAAAGCTGATTCCATTGTACGTTTATTGTACGGTGATTTTTTTCTTAAGTTCGTTCGGGCCGCGGGCCGAGAGCTATCAATGCCACGCTCTTCGGCTGTCTCCTTGCGAGCAGCCCCCAGACATTGACCCCGGGTAAGGAATCACCGCCGCCAGTCTAAGGAACTCCATTAATCCGTCCTCTCTTGGCAAGCAGAACGCCGGTCATCTCGCTTGGCCCGGAAGGTTGTTGAGCAAGGGATGAAATGTGGGATTTGTCGCGAGCCGTTTACGGATTGCAGGGAGATTGTTCCGGACCATATTAAGCACCAGGGGTATGGGGTCGGCAAACAGAGACGACCATCCTGACAATATTCAGGCTGCCGATGGGCGATGCAACATCGAAAAGGGGTCAAGGAGAGCAAGACAAGTCCCGCTGTAGGCGGTGAGACTACCCAATTTCTTGATCTATGTAATTGAAACGCCCGCTTGTGCGATGATACTTTCCATCTGCGCCGGAATGCCCGCGATATTATTTTTTTTCGCCCGCAGGTTGTTTCCTCGAAACACCAGGTATGTAGCGTTTTGAGGCGTTTCAAAAGGTTGGCGCGAGAAGTGCCACGGCTGAACCCTTCTGGCACAACCATCTTTTTACCGACGCTGATGCTCGAAGACGCGCAAGTTTCTGTTGCGTTGGACTTTCCGAAAGCTACATCACAAGTCACTGTCGTGACTGTTGTGCCAAAAACCTCCAGCCTACATCACCCTTAAGTTCATTGAAGATAAAACCCAAGAAACACGGCTTTGAACTGTACGAAAACCTGATATTTGTGGAACCAAATTAACAAGTCATCCCAAATATGAATCTCAAGAACGCGCATGCCTGACCATGGCCTTGATAATGACAGCGATAATCACGGCCACCAGTGCTATCCAAAGGACAGCCGCCAGTATTGAGCCGAATATCAGTGCAGCGACCATGACCGCCACGGCGATTACTGCCATTACAATCCCGATAATTAGCAGCTTGAACCGCTGCCAGAAGGTCAAAGGCGGAGATGTTCCCGGCGGACCTATGGGAGGCCGGGAGGAAATAACGATCTGCATCCTGCGGTTCATCGCTCCAACTATTATATGGCGACTTCAGCACGGAATAAGGACATCGCTTTGGAGAGAGTGTTCCTTCCATTTAGGCCATTTTCGCCTTCGCCATATCCCGAACAATGTCAAAGCGCAGGCCCGACCAGCCAGGACCACGACCTGGTTCAGATTTACGCGCCATCCAGACAAATGTGCTTCCGTCGGATGAGCGGGTACGGCGGAAGTAGCGGTCCACCAGGACGCCGGCCCGAGAGAGCATCCGATCCGCCACAAAGAACGGATGCTGCGGTTCCAGAATCAGGGCATGCGCTTTCAAATTCACAAAGCCGGTGGACGTGGCTATTTCCATGGTTCCGCGGCGCAGAAAGAGTTCTTCCTGCGGTGATTTTACCGGGACCATGGGAATCCAATTGTCCGGTACCGATGTTTCCAGCGTGTAATAAAGGCTGGGTCCGCCGGGCTTGGCCGTGGGCGGAGGCGGAGGAGGATCAGCTTTGATCCGTTGCAGATAGAGTTCATAGGCATCCAGAGGGGAATCCAGATCTCCCTGCAACCGATGCTCCACCGCCCAGGCCATTGCGGCAAGGTCGTCGCGAAGGAAGAGTACTTCTTCCAGCGCGTCGGCATCATCCACCACTCCCAGGGTCGGAGCCATGGCGATGAAGTCTGAACGGCGGCCATTGCCTGATAGTTTGAACATTGACCATGGTGTTTCGCCGGGATTGACCTGAGTCTGCTCAGAAGGGCGGATCAAGGTTCTAACGCCGAAGGTATCGGTGACCAGCAAGGTGGTCACCCGTTCCAAAGTACCAGTGGGAGTGGGAACCGGCACCCAGAACCAGTCATTGCCGTAAACCAGCGCAAACTCCATCACCAATAGCTTGGCCAGGTCCACATGATCGGCGTCAAGCTGGCCGAAATCGGTGACGGCATCCTCAAAATTCCACCAGCGCGGATCCGGCATCCCGCGAAATACCACATGATTGGGAAGGAAGTTGAAACTTACCGGCGTGATCTGCGCCGGGTTCGCCGCCGAGACTGGATTTGCTTGGGCGGTTTGCAGGTTGAATGAATACCAGTCGAGATGCCCTCCGGGAAAATCCGGCGCGTTCAGAAGTAAGTTTTCTTCCGGCACAGGAGACCCCAGAGCGAAGTCGTATTGCAGCCGTTGCGATTGCCAGGCTGTATCCTGGGCGGGCTCAGTGAAGAGAGATTTGCGGAAGGCGGCAAAATCAGCCAGCACCTTGGCCATCCCCGGATTGCCGGCTTCCGGAGGCAGAGGAATAGCCGGGGTCTGTCCGGCGGCAATGGCATTCACCGTTTGGTAAAGCGCTTCGCCATCGGTCACGCGACCCGCAGCAATGGAGCGAAACCGCAGGCAATCATTGTTGGCGTAAGTTGTGTCGGCCGGCTCGGCAGCGATGGGAAAAGACTGGCGGAACGTCGCAATGACAGCATCAGGGCCGGCGATTCCTTCCTGGCGAACCAGCGCTTCAAAGTACTGTCCGGACTGGACGGAGCCGCGCATCTGCAAGAGCACAGTTTCGCGCTCCACGTGGGCTTCCACGGGCAGCTTGGAATCGAGGGCCGTTGTTTTGGCATCATCGGGTCCGGGCCGGTAAGTGGTGATGCTGCGCTGCTCCGCGCCCATGGTGGCTTGAACCGGAGATCCCGCATCATCTCCCAGAAACTCGCCGATTTGCCATTGTCGCGCCAAAAACCACAGCGGGTCCCGTACCTGGGCCTGCAAGCTCCGCTGCATGGAGCCTTCGCGCGGGCGCGGCTCCAGCCTGGTCCAGGTGGTGATGGACGGAATCCTGATGACCTCTCTAGCGAATGAACTTAACGGCACTCGGAAACTCCTTGGCAACCGCAAAATTTGTTGAAAGCGTGGCGCCCTGCAAGTTCAGCGCAAAATAAAGCGCGGGCAGAATCTGGCCGACCTCCTGCACGCTGTCCAGGTCAACGGTGCGGATCTTGGTCAGTTCGAGCGCTTCTTGAAGAATGCCGGTGACCAGATCGTCGTCCCACGTGTTCCTGTCATCCGGACAGACTGCCAGCAGCAGC
Source organism: Terriglobia bacterium (assembly GCA_020072815.1). Lineage (NCBI taxonomy): Bacteria > Pseudomonadati > Acidobacteriota > Terriglobia > Terriglobia bacterium. Next base: position 28,682 of record JAIQGE010000023.1, read on the forward strand.
GCTTGCGGCGCTCGCGCCTTGGGCTCTTCATAGTGGAAAGCGACAGCGGCATTTTCCTGGGTTGAGGGAATCCTTTCCGGCCACTCGTCAATGAGCAGGCCGGCATAGGAGTTTTGATTCACCGGATCACCCTGTGTGAGACAGGCAAAGGCCACTCGGCCCTTGGCGGGCGGGTTCGCCGGATCAATGCCCAGTCCCAGCCACTTGTCACCCGCGACGGTGGGCAGCTGTCCCAGCAAGAGCGCGGACGGCGACACTGCCTGCGCGCCCAGAAGTTGCGCCAGCGACAGCGCAGCATCCAAACGAGAGATACCCGGGCGCACATGAGCCAGTTGCAGCAGCCAGCGAGACGGCGCCTGCGGATCAGAGGCCACCAAAGCCGACGATTGCCCAAACGCGGATTGCAACGAAGCGAAGTCTGGAGGCGTGAAGCGCGGCAGAACGACAAAGTCGCTGCCGAAAACCGTCGTCAGCACCGTGATCAGATCGGCCGGCTGCGCCGTGGCGATGTTTATCTTGGAAGCATTGTCCAGGCGGTCCTGCAAAAGCTTGGCGACGGAAACGGCCTGGTCAGCCAGGCGCAGATCCGGGCCGCTGCCGGAGTAAGGAATTGATCCGGCAACGCCGAAGAAACTGCACGTCAGCAGCGCATCGCGAACCGGATCTGGCGCAGCGGGCAGGCCGGCCGCTTTGGTATTCAGGGTTGTCACGGCAGTTTGCAGATCTTGTGCCGCCTTCTTCGCGCGGGCGCGAAGTTCGGCAATATTCACTGCGCCTCCCGCGTTGGCAGCGGTGACCTCCGGAACAGTCAGGTCCTGGGGCGAGAGGGCGCGCGCGGAGCTGATCAGGGTGCGGAGTGACTTGGCGAGGAAGAAAGCGTCGGGAAAGAAAATAGAATCGGGTGGTGGCGCCGCCGGTTGAAAATCAATTTGCACGTTGGTGGCATTCGCGGGAAGCGCCGCGGCCAGCACGATTCTGTTCTCAAGTTCGCCTTTCTGCGCGTTCTGTCCCACGTCAGCCAGGGCCAGCACGTCCAGCGGGCCGACATTCAGATCGGCGAGCGAGATCTGCTGAATGTGGTCTCCGCCGGCATCGTGGTATGTCACGTCGCAAATGACCGTTGCAGGATCAGGAAGAAGCTGGCCCAGCCATGCGTCCAGCCAGGGCTCGGCGGCGGCCCGCGGATTCACGGGCACGCCACTCCAGGCCGGGTTGGCCGAGGGATTGCCGGCAAAAAGCAGGCCCACGCGATGGGTGAGGTCGAGTCCGCCTCGCGGTGTATTGACCACCTCAGGATTGGGCGGGCGGGCTCCTTTGGAGATCGCGTCCATCAGGGTGCCGGCCTGACCAAAATTTCCGCGGATGATCTGAAAGACGGCTTCCGAGATCGAGAGGTCCGCCAGCGCATCGGCGTAGTCGTCGATCGTGCGTAGCAATCCGATGATGGAATTCTGGTCGGCGCCGGCCCCCGGCAAGCCCGTTCCCCAATTCTGTCCGGGGGCGAGCTGGCCATTGTTCCAGGCCGTCCGCAAAGCCAGGCCATCCACCACGTTGGAAGCGGCCACAGATTCGCTGGGCTCGCTGGATGGTGTGAGCTTGTTGGCGACAATCGGAAAGCGGTCACGGAAGGGCTGCGCGTATTTATCGAGATTCAGCTGGTGCAGGCCCGTCTCAAAAAGATAGCCGAGCAGGGCGTTGAGGCTTTGTCCCTGTCGCACGCCGTCCAGCAAAAGCAGCGCGTTGCGCACGCGCTCGGAAGAAAGATCGATGGAGAGCAATCCTTCCTGGCTGGTTCCTTTGTGCGTCATGTAGCCATTGCGAAGCACAGCGGCAACGGAGGCCTGGGCAAATGACGGCGCGAAGATGAAACCTCCGTTGTCCTGCAGCGGCTGCACCGGGACCGGCAAATTGAGTTGGCGTTTGAGCGTGGCCGCGCGCCGGGTGTCCAGCAAGCGCACTGCTTCCAGTTCCGTGCCCTGGACAGCAGGGCGGCGCGCCGCCGGGCGCACCTCTTCCACCCAGCCAAAGCATCCCAGGTGGACGCCGTTGACTTTGGCGGAGCGCTTGCGATTCAAAATCGACGTGGCAACCGCGGTGACCCACACGTCAAGCCGGTGGCTGCAAGCATCCAGAGTCTCCGTCAGGAGGCGGTCAAGCTCGGCCGTGGAAAGCGCAGCCAGGCGATCCAGGCAGGCGCGCAGTTCGGCGAGTTGCGCGAATGGGGATTGCGGCGGTGGATCGAGGTTGACCAGGTATTCAGCCCAGCTGAGCTGCGGATTGGGTATGGAAGGCCGCGCCAGCACTTCCCATACGCTGACCTTGGGCAGTGCCTGCGGCTGCGCCTGAGGCTGCACGCCGATGATTTCCTGTTCGCGTATCTGCGAGATCTGCAGGCGCGAAGCGTTGATCTCGGCAATTGTCGCCAGCTTGGCGTAGTCGAGCACCACGGACTGGCGCAGAATTTTATGGAGCAACGCCGTGGGCCTGGGGCCGGGATAGTTCTCTGCCTGAATGTCGCTGGCTGAGGCCTGCCGCAGCCACTGAATGTAATTCCCTTTTTTGCCGCCGCCCAGATCGGCTTCAGGTTTCAGCGGATCAGTTTCTGAGAGCGGTCCAGCCTGCACGGTGGGAAAAGGAACGGGAAATGAATTCTGGGCCAGGCCCAGATGAATCACGCGCGGGTCCCACTGGTTGTATTTGAAGGAATCCAGCAATGCCCGGCCGCGCGCCAGATGCTGCAACCACCACGGGTTGATGATGGGAATCTGTATGCCCTGGAAGGTAATGTAATTCCAGAGAAAATCATCTCCCAGGACCTGCCGTCCGCGGAAAGTCATGGAACTGGCGTCCATGCCCAGGACTTGAGCGAGTTGCGCGTCTGGATCGCCGGAGTTCTGCATGTGCGGCGCACCCGATGAACTTGCCAGCCAGCTTGGCCAGAGGCGCAGAAGAAAATCCACCAGTTTCGGTTCAAACGATCCTGCCAGAAATGTCGTGTCCGTCGGGTAGCGGCGCAACGAGGTGACCGGAAGAACTCCGTAGGGCGTGCGCCCGACGCGCAACGCGGGGACAGGACCGCGCGGGATGGCGTTGTCAATCACATACTGGCGAGCGGTTTCAATCTGCTGCGGCGTGAAGACATCAGCCATCATCTGGCTGAAGAAATAACCGAGCGTCGCGGGCCAGAGAGCAATGAGCATGTCACGGCCATTGCGCTCTCCGGTCCCGTCCGCTGAGCCAACGTGCGCCATGGTTGCAGGATCAATGCCGATCAGCGCGGCAAAAGCGTTGCCGTCAGCGCTTGCGTCCTTGGTGAGGGGAGCGCCGCGTTCGACGGCGAAGCTGATTTCATAGTCCAGGTCTTTGCGCGAATAAGCTGAATCGGCATCGGGCGTGTTGTTGGTGGGAGCGCCCTGTTCCACCAGCGAGAAACCATCGGTATAGTGGTGCGCATTCAAAAGGCTGGACAAGGCAGCACTCCCCGGAACGCCGTGGGTGCGCAACCCATAGACAAAAATGCGATCGAAGCCGGCGGCCCGCTGCTGTGCCGTCAGCGGGATTTTCATCCCCATTCCGGCTTTGACGGCTGTATCGAAATCCACCAGCCATTGCATGCCCGGGTCAACCGGCTGGCCCGGCGGCAGCGCGCCGGCGCCAGGCGTCATGCCAACGGCGAGATCAGGCGTGATGGGGCCGCCGCGAAACTGCGTCTGTTGCGTTCCGGAAACAGCCACCACCGTCCAGGCATCAGGCAGTGCATCGGCAATCGCGGGTTTGTTCCACGAACTGGGCCGCTTTGGCGGCGTGGGATAGACCGGCTTTGGATTGGGATCGGTTCCCGCGGGCGTGGGAGGGACGGGCTGGAGCGCCAGGTTCGAGGGCGTCATGGTTTGGGCGATCCAGGCCGCGCGCGGCGAGCCATAGATTGAAGCCAGACCGCGCCACGGAGCCTTCACCGCGTCGGCGGAAGCCGGCGGATTTCCCGCGCGCCACACCGCGTCCCAGTAGGTTGTGCCGTCGGCAATTTCCTGGTCCGTAAGTTCCGGTTCATGGGAGTTGATGGCAATCTGGTCCGGATAAATCCGCAGCCAGAGTTCCGAGCGTCCGTCGGGACCATCCATGAAGCGGGTTTCAATGTTCACCGGCAGAAAGAGAACAGGCGTCGCCGCGTCGAGCTGGTGAGGCTCGCCCACGACCGGCGGCGTTCCGGGAGCCGGGATGGAAGGCACGTTCGGGTTTGGTTGTGTGCTCATGGTGGTGGCAACATCAGGTCGGCGTGAATCAGGATGCGAAAAGGCAGACGCAACAGGATGTAGGCCGTCTGGGCGCTGTTCACACCCCAATTGTTGTTGGGATCGTCGGGGCTGTAGTCCGGCAGGGCGGGGTTTCCGCCGCCGGGTGGAATGGAAACTCTCACCGGCTTCAACTTCGACGAAAGGAAGTCCGGCAGTTTTACGTTCTGCAAGACCAGCGAAAACACCTGGGAAGCAAGCCGCCAGGGGCTGTTGGCGATGGTCAGTCCACGCGTCGTGTTGCCCAGATCGGGCAGCTTGAAAATTCCGCCGCCGCCCGTAGCCTTGAGCTTGTGTGCACCGTCATCAACTACTTCGAAATTGGTCCAGGCAAGCTCGGCCCAATGGGCGATGGGCGTGGTATCTTCATTCGGCTCAAGCCCAAATCGCGGCTCGGAAGGCTGTTGCTGGAAGACGAAGAAGAAACCTTCCGGAGATTGCGGAGTGCCGCCGCGCGCGTCGTCAAGGCCCAGGTTGAATCCCAGGAACGTGATGTCAGTGGGTAGTGTGCCGCGGAAAATCGGATAACGCTCGTCCGTCTCATCCAGCACGCGTGTCCCATCTGCGGCGCGCTTGGCTTTGCCGGCGTAGACAATGGCGTTGGGATAGCGTTTAAACAGTTCGCCGCGCACCAGGAGCACTACGTTGTTCTGAACCACGTCCGTGCGGTTGGGATGCTGGCCCAGCGGAAGCGGCTTGGGCCAGGTGTGAATCAAAGGAATATCTTTCAAGAGTTCGTGCAATTTTGCCGGATCGGTGGGATCGCCCTTCTGGGGGACGTAAGCCTTCACGTCCCAGAACTGGCGGAAGTAACTTCCCCGCTGGTCGGTGGGGTAATCATTCCACAAAAGCTGGCGCGCCATTTCGTGATTGAGGCCCACCATGTAGCCTTCGATGAAGGCATGGTTCGCGAGCAGAAGTCCCAGGGTTTCCGGCGGCACAAGTTCGACGCCCGGCAGCACGTAGTCAGCGGAGAGATCGCGCAACGGGGCATACATGGGCTGGGGAAATTCCGGCGCGGCCATGATCTGTTCCAGCGGATCGACGGCGAACCAGGAAAAACCGGGTGAAAACGCGATGAGCGACTGCACGCGCTTCGGCACGGTGACCACCGGATCAAGGCGCGCCAGCAGCGTGGTCTTGATACCGGCAAGATCAAGCGCCGGCGCCAGCGGCGGATCGACGGGAAATACCTGAAAATAGGTGAAGAGGTCAGTCGTCGCGCTGCGGAACGCCGCAGCCTGCGCGGAATCGGCGCCGGCGCCGCCGGAGGGAGGCGCCGTTCCCGGCGTGGTAATGACGAAGCTTGGGCCCGGAGGCGCCTGCGCGACGGCCGCAGAGCTTCTTGATCGCCGGCCAGATCGCGGCCGCGGCTGCCGCGGCCACCGCCAGAACAACCAACGCTGCCCCGGGTCCGGCAAAAACTCCGACCAGCACAACCACCAACAGGAGGAGCAGCAATAGCGCGAGCAGGATCCACTTCCAGTACTTCGCCAGCCACTTAACCCAGGGAGCGACGAAGTTATTGGAGATCGTGTCAATTGAGACCATGCCGCCCGGCGGCTTGGGGGCGGGAACGATCGCGATGTCGCCGGAATTCACCCGCGACAGCAACGCGGGGCGTGAATTGGGCGAGGGCCCAAGCCTTCTGCGCGGACGCGTGACCCGGCGGAAGGTGCCGGAGAGCAGGCGCTCCGGCACGCGGCTGCTTCTTACCGTGGCCAGGACTGTCCGGGGACTGGCGAAAAGGCGCGCGTGCAACGGTGCAGTCACCGTCATCAAGGTTTCCGGCAGGGCTGGCTGCAATTCAAGCACATGCAGTTGCTGTAAGGCGGCGCGGGCAAGCTGCGCCTGGCGTAACAATTCATTGGCTTTGCGAATACCATCCACCTGCTGCCAGGCGGAAGCCATCAATTGCGTGCGCTCATCCTGAATCACCTGCGTGCCCATGCCGGCGGCGCTGCGGTTGCGCGGATCCAGATTCATGTCGTTCACCCATCCTGGCGCAGTGCGGTCCACGCTCTGCTCGGCGGCGTGCCAGCGGCCGTAGATGGGAGGAGCAATCACAGGATCGTCGGGAGCCGGGTTCGCGGGATCATCCGTGGAGACCTGAGGATGATTGATGAACGTCTGCACATCAGTCTGGAAATTCGTTTTGTTCGGATCGTTCCACGGGGTGGGCTGTGTGAGGACGCTGTGCAGCGCGCCCTCCAGGCCCAGCGGCGGTCCGGCGGAACGAATATGCGGCGCGGGCGTGGTTACGTCCATCGGACGCTCACCCACCTCGGCCGGCAGGACGCGCGGCGTCAACCGGCGGACGAGCGATTCAAAATCGCCCTCATCGCTGGTGTTGAATTCAAACTGATAATAGAAAGGCAGCGACAACGGAGCATGAGTCGCGTTGGTCCAGGCGGGATCCGTGGTTGCGACGCCGGAGACGTCCTGGCTCAGTCCTGCCTGCCTGCCTATTTCGAAAGCCGGCACAAGAAACACCGTGTAATGGGTCTCAGGGTCGAGCCGTCGCGGACACAGCAGACGAGAGATCACGTTTCCCGGAGCGGTGTTCATGGAGTCGGTCAATGGCGTGTCACCGCTCACCTGTACGTGGCCCCAGTTGGAAGAATCGGAAAGGTCCTGCAGCGCGCTCAGGGTCTGGACTTGCACCACCGGCAGAGGATTCGGCGCGACGGAAGGAAGCTTGAATTCATCTGGCTTTAACGCAATCAACGCCAGCCAGGGACGCAACTGGTCTCCGTTGGGCGCTGCGGGAGTGAACAGCCAGGGCAGATCGGGCGTGTCGAATTCGATGCCGCAAAGGTAATTTGGTTCGTAGTTGACGGTGAAGTTTCGCGGTTCGGTGCGAATGATATGCCGCGGATCAATGCCGATGACGTCCCCGGGACCGAACATCTGCACCTGCATGGGCGTGGGCTGCACGTTGGTGGTGGTGCTGCCTTGCTGGACCGAGAGAGAGAGTTGCACACTCAGGCTGGCGCGTCCGGGCAGGGTTCCGTTGTTGTCGGGGTTGCTGGCGCTGGCCCCGACGCCGCGCCGTGCCCAACTCAGGAAGTGATAGCGGCCAAGAGGCGGATCACTCATGCTGTCACCTCGTGCACGGGAAGAATCTGCAGGTTGCTGCTCTCTTCAGGATGAAGAGCAAGATAGGAATCGAGCGCGGCGCGCGCGTGGAAGTAGGTGCCGCCCGAAGACGAAACAATATCGCTGCGCACCGAGAGGTCTTCCACGTGCGCCACAACATAAGCAGGGTCCTGGGTGGTGACGGCCGGCCCGGCCGCTCCGGTCCCGTATTTGAAGAGCCCGGTGTTCTTCAGCGGAGACGCAAAACCCGCGCCCTGGGCGCTGAGGGCGAGATGAACATCCGCCGCCATGGCGTAGCGCCGTGCAAAGCGGGAGAAGCCGGTGGGCTCGTCAATGTAGCGCTCTTCGTAGAAAACGGTGCGCGGTGAATCCGCTCCGGAGACGACTTCCGAGGAGCCGATCTTAATCCCGGCATCGTATCGTTCGAAGCTGGGATGGCTCACCTTGTCGGCATCGCTCAGGGTGAGGAACTGGCCCGGAGCGAAGTAGTCCTGGAAATTCTGTTTGTTCTCTTCGTGCCCGTCGATCTGGACGTCGCTGATGGCGAAGTAGTCTCCGTCAGAGGGCGTTGCATTGCCATACCGGGTGATGGGCAAATCGAGCGGAACCACGTTCTCGCGGACACTCAGCGTGCCCATGGGATGAACGCGCAGAGTTTTGTCGTCCGGTTTGGGCGTGGAGAGCGTGACTGCCTGGGTGGTCCCGTCCGGCAGCGCGGTGCTCCAGTTGCGCGGGTCCTGAAACGCCGGCAGCAGGTCGGGCAGGACAGGCTTTTGCGGGAGAATCGCCGGCGTGCTGTCACCCCAACTGATATCCAGAGATGCGCTGACGCTGAAAAACAGAATGTGGATGCTGGCATCGCCGTGCAGATGCCAGGGACGGGGGCCGGAAAAAATACCATCAACGCTCAGGCCGCACAGACTAACGCCTTCGAACGAGACATCGAATCCGGCGGAGAAGTCAAACTCAAAAGAAAAGGGCGAGAAGATGATCAGGACGTCAAAGCCCAGGTAGCCGTGAATGGTGAAGCCGGCGGCGGAAGCATAGGCCTCGACATTGGAGCCGAACTGCAACGAATTTGAGGTAATGGCGAAATAGCTGTTCGCGCTGATGCGAGGATTGTCGCCGTCGCCAATGCTGACGGTGAGCCGGTGCATGTTGGGGACATCGAGTCCGGCGGTACTGAAGTGCGGGTTAAACCCTCCTAGGGAGAAGAGGAAGTTCGGATTGTCGCCCCAGGAGAGCCGCAATGCCAGATCGCCAGCCAGCGAGAAGATCAGGACGCGGGAATCGTAAAGCGAGCCATCGATGGACAGCGTCTTGGCGCCGAAATCAAGGATGCCGAGCACATCGATGTGGAGCTCGATCAATGCGGCTTCGGTGCTGGGTAAGCCCGCATCAATGAGTCCCAGCAACACTAGGCGCACCGGGTCTGGGACTTCCAGAATCACTCCCACTGCCAGCGTGATCAGGGTAGGAGTTCCCCAGCCAATTTCCAGCATGGGGCCGAATAGATAGCGGCCTTCCGCCGGTGGGAAGAAGTTTTCTATGTTGCTGATGATCTGCGGCGCGTTGGCGATGGGATCGGGCGGAAACAGGACAGAGTTGAGCGTGTGCGCACGGAAGCCCGCGTGCAGCGCGTCAGTATTCATCGTGCGATTTACGCCGCCCAGTCCGCCCACTCCGTTCAACGTAAATCCGAACCCCAGTTGGATCGGCGGGAAATCAAAGGTGATGATCAGCAGGAAAGAAAAGCCGTGAGAACCGTCGGGCAGGATGGTATCCAACACGCCGATGATCTTGACCTGAACAATCTCCGCCAGGGAGAGATCGAAAACTCCGGCGTATTGACCTTTATCCGGATTAAATGAGATATAGCCGCCACCAGCCACTACGCCGGCATCGATGGCAAGACCGAGTCCATTGGGCGGCTTGAAGTCAATGGCAAGATTGGCCGGGCCGAGATTGCCGCCATGGTCAGGAAATGTAATCAGTCCTTTGACGCCTACGCGGTCCACCGAGGCTTCAATCGGTCCCAGCGTAAGTCCAAGGGCGGCGGAAATTTCAATGGGAAGTCCGCTGCTGCTTGCGCCCGCGACCAGATACAGCGTGGGCAGTGTGATCGGCCCCAAAGTCAGATGAAGAGGAAGATCGATTTCCAGTTGGGCGCCGCCGGTGATGTGGATACCGGTATCGGGCGCCCAGCTGATGCCGAGATCAAATCCAGCCTCTACATGAACGCCCGAAAGCACCGTGGCCAGGAAGCCATCGGCATTGGACATGTCGATGACCACTTTCCCGCCCTTGATGTTGATTTGCACCGTCGGTTCGGCGGTGGCAGTGCCTGAGCCGGAGTCCCAGGTGATCTTCAGCCCCATCCCAAAAGTGAAGGAATCCGTTTGCAGGCGGCTTCCGCCAGTTTGTCCAATAATGATGATGGGATGGGTTGCATCCGCGCCCTGGGCAAGAAGGTCACTTTCCAATTGTGCGGTGAGAGCCGCCGACGGATGAAGAGTCACGTTGGCTGGGGGATCAATCTTGGCGGCAAGGCCGCCAGTCAACGTTCCCGTGGCCGAAATATGCACCGACCACACACCACCGAGGGGCAGTGTGAAATCAAAACCGCCCGGTAGCGTAGTCTTGAGCGTGGCCGTGAGTCCGGGAGGAGTGGTCTGGACTGACAAAAAGGAAGAATCCAACGCTGGCGGCAGACCTGGGGCAATGGTGGCCGAGGAAACACCAAGCAGCTGCAAGGATGTGCGCAGGCGCGGTATCAAAAGCGTCCCATCAAAACCAGGAGCGCCCCATTGATAAAGATTCTTCAGCAACTGGTCCGGTTTAGTGAACAGGTCGCCCAAGCGCGATAGCTGCAACTTGCGTGCCGTAAAAGGAGGATGGGCTGGGTCGCCGGAAACTCCGGGATTGGGAATGTAGTCGAGAAAGCCCAGCAGGTTTCCGACACCGACTACGCCGGGCTGTAAGTTCTCTAAATAGGAAATGAGGAGATAGCTGAGCAGATTCGACGGCAAGTTCTGGGCAAAAGTATCGACCTCTGCGGCTCTCAGCCCTGGCAAGCCTCCGGAGATGTTGTGCAACTCAGTTCCAATCTGCTCCAGGGCTGTAATAATCGCACCGATCTCGGTGATGAGCTGGGCGCCGGCACTGAGGATTCCTGCTTCATTGTTACTGTCAATCGCAGTGGCAAGCTGGGTAAGAGTGGCGGGCAAAGCGCCGGCTGCGCCTGCTCCGGCGTTGAGAGCATTCACAAAGCCGGGCTGAAGAAGCTGCGGTGGGAATTGCAGTCCGAGCTCAGCAAAAAGGGCGATGACCTGACCGGACGCAAGCCTGTCCTTAAGAGGCTGAAGGGCCAGCCCAATCTGTCGTGCAACGGTTTCGAGAGTGCCTGCTGTTCCGGGCATTTCTGGATTCGTCTCCATCCCGAAAACTTAAAATAAGGGCCCTAAATCAGCTCAGCTGTGCCTGTTAGCTGGAACCAGGACATCCATGGCGACAGCCTGAGGTAGAAACCTTCACGTTGTTACCTGCATTTGCCAAGCGGCCAGCATTTCTTGATACGAGCGTCCAGCCAGAGATCGCAACTCCGGCCCAAGTTTTTTCAAATCATCGACAAGGCCGGGGCTTCCATACCGATATAGAACCGCCGCAAAGCGATCAAAACAATCGCTCAGGCTTCTTCCTTCAAGCTGCGCGGGAAACCGGCGTCCTGGATCCAAGAGGCATTGAAGAGCCTCGCTGATCCACGCTGGGCCACGAATGCGCCGCCAAATAGCAGCGGTACGTTTATTGGCATTCACCAAAGTGCGTATTTCTCCAAAATGACGGTGAAGGGCCGCATCGAGTTGGCAGCCCAACTCGGTGTGCTCAAGTTCGGCACGGGCCGTTTGCATCCGCTTGCGAATGACCGCCGGTTCTGCAGGAAGCTCCGCAAATGCATGGGGCGCGGCGGCTGGCTTTGGAACTGTCTGCACCCCCGGAAAAGTCGCACTATCAGCAACGAGTACACCAAGGCGCGTTTGTACTTCGGCGATCGGGCAGGCACCAACACTGCTGTTCGGCGGATCTGAATCCGCTGGTACACCATAGACCAGGCCGATGACTTGGTGACTGTCGTTCAGGACTGCCGACCCGGAATCCCCCCGCAAAGCGAAGAACTTGGTGGGGTCCTGCGGCTCAATATTCAGTTGATTAAAGAACTTGAGGTGCTTGGTCACCGTACGGTCCAGCGATTCGTAAGGCAGGTGTGCTGTCGTGGTGATGGCTACAAGCCAACCTTTTGTCAACTCTGTCCTTATCCCCCGTTTGTGCACGGCATAGATGGGCACTCCCGTCCCGCTGGAAAAATCAAAGAGCGCCTCGGATCCATCGACAGCATGAGCTCCTGCGATCTGCTCTGTCGTGATCGAGTCTCCTACTCCGCTGGCAATGACTTCTGCAGACCACTGCACTTCAGGGTCCAGGGTTACGAATCCAGCATCTACCCCCGTCGGCAGCGGTGGCGGCGGGTTTGCAGCTTCGTCAACACCTGTCAACTGCACATCATGATCGACGTGGCCGATTGTGTGATCGAGGCTTTTACAGCACAACGATGACGTATCCGGCTGTCCGACTGCTGCACCGTCGTGGGTTGTAGTGATGGCCACGTCCAACAGCACATGCGCATTTGTCAACGCGACAGCCTTCTTGCTTGGATCATTCGTCGCCTGGTTGATCGCAAGACACCCCAGCGTGCCTTTGGCCCGACTGATCGTGAACTGGCCCGGGTTGGCGCCGGCTGTCGTGCGCGTCATGCCGTCGGAAACTATCTCAGCGCCGCCGAGCACGTGTGGATAGTGATTATCGTCGGTGTCCGTTGACGGCGCTGCCGACGGACGAAGCAAAGGAGACTCTACAACGTCTGTACTGACGCCATCAATCACGGTGGGAACTGTTTCGTTGGGCTTAAGTTCGCCCAGCCCCTTCTTTTTCACTACATGTACCACGATCGCAAACTCCGTCGTTCGCCTGCCTCCTGTCCTCTTGGGTTGCACGCTGACGCTATGCACACCGGGAAGCTTGAGAAGTTCTTCTTCATGGGCGATCTTGACCTGCAGTACCCTGGCGAGGGCCTGCTGCACCTCTGGGCTGTAGCGCTTTGTCATCGCTCGCCCTGGGGCAGGCTTAAGTGCCGAACTTTATCATTAGCAATGAAAAGGCTGGTCAGACGGGAATAGCGATAATGACTTAGAGGGTCTTGCACTTTCTCTTGCTCCTAAAACACTTCAGAAAAACTTCTTTACCCAACCCGATCGCGAACTGCTAGTCTTGTTTATTAAGTGTTAGTTGCCCGCGACACGTTACAACCAAAGTGCAAAAAAATCAAGAACATCCGGGCGCAGCAGTGTTCTGGATTACCGTGTCTATCAACCGTTAATCTACGCGTCAGCCTCAAAAACTTCTAAGAGTGCTGCATCCTTCAAGCATTCAACAACTTCACCATAGGATTTAGAGGTCACTTCTGCCGCCAGGGCAGAGATCACCTTCAAATCGGCGACCAGCCCCTGGCTTCCATAGCGCGTCAGCACACGACTCATGGCGGCAATACGTTCCGGCAGCGACATTCCGGATACAAATTCCGCAAAGGGTTTTTCCGGGCAACGCAGGCCGCTGAGCACGGCCTTAAGCAGGTCGGCCCCCGCAACTCGCTGCCAGACAGCGGCAACACGTTTTCTGGAGTCGATGAGTGCCCGCACCTCGACAACATGTCGGGAAATCACCTGGCTCAGGCGCTGTCCCATGGACGTCGCCAGTACCTGGTCCCGTGCGCCGATAAGAAGCTGTATGTCTTGCTCGGTAGGCTCCAGCGTTTCGATTGGGACATGGGGTTGGTCCACTGCGCTGAAGGCATGGGGGGCTGGCGCAGGGGCCGGGGCTGGCGCAACTGTAGCGGAGGAAGTAACAATCTCAAGGTCCCAGTTCGCTTGAAAGTCGTTAAAGGCATCGTCAATCCGGCACACCACGGCAAACTGTCTGGAAGAACCTTCAAATCCGGTTAATATGCCAGCAATCTTCCCACCGGCGGCAAGTACGGGGGAGCCGGAGTCGCCATGATCGGCTATCGGCGTATTGGCCGCGCCGCTCGCCTCGACGATAATTCTGTGAAAATAGTTAACCGTTATTGCAGGGCCGTTACTGGTTTCGCGGCAGCTTGAGATGCCATCGCGGCCCACATTCACGACGACTCCCTGCCGAACCTCCGCGGTGCGAAAGCCGCGCATTTGCAGGGTCTGGCCCAGCAGTCCATTGATCTCGCCCGTAGTGAGCGCTCCTGTGATCGGCCCTATGTCCTTTACTTCAGCTTTCACATCCACGCACTTGTCTATCTGGATGATGGCTACGTCGTGGCTCTGATTCGCGTCAACCACTGTTCCAAAAACTGTGGCCCAACATTTGGAACAGCATGAGCGGTCATCATCATCGTTTGGTTGTCCAACCCTTCTGCTTGCCTGCACCGCCACCACAGGATCGCCACAACCGCCCACGACGTGTGCCGCTGTGAGCACAACATTCTTGTTGGCTCTTCTGGATTTGGCGAAACAGCCGAGTGTTCCATCATGGGGTTGGGTGACCGTCGAGTTCGGCTGAGGATGCGTGATCGTGGTCCAATTGATCTTGCTCCCCCCAATGAGAGGCCGGTAGCGCGCAGTGTCATCGCAGCACGACCCAACCGCGATTTCAATCACGTCGGTTTTGATTCCTTCAATCTCATCCGGTACGGTTTGTTGGCTGCTGAGCGCTGAAGCCGGCTTTTTCGCAAACACATATACAGTGATAGCGAGTTCATCGGTTCGCCGGCCCTGGACATACCGGCAACCCACGCCTGTGCCGTGAACACCTTCTATTGCCATGAGACGTTTTCGTGCGCTCTCTTTCATGTCCAACGCGCGGGAAACCGCGTCGACATCAGATATATGCATCTTCCGCCTCCTTAGGCTGGTAAGCTGCGTCGGAATTGGTCCTATATTCCGGGCGAGCGGCCCAGCATTCCGGCTGGCCAAATCTCTTTTCTGCACCAATAGCGATACTCGGATCATCGCACCCGGCCGCCAGATGTCCGTTGGTGAGGATCAGATTCTTCCCGGTTCTCCTGGCGCGTGCGATGCAACCGAGCGCGCCGGAATTGAAATGTATGACCGTAGTGTTGGGGGCTGGATGCTCGGTGGCGGTGTATTCAAGCTGGCTGCCACCAACCAAAGGGCGGTAGTGGCCGATATCGTCAAAGCATTCCGCGAGAGGAGATTTCACTACGTCAGTCTTAATTCCTTCGATTTCGACAGGAATGACTTGTTCGGCTGAGAGCGTATTCAGTGGCAGTTTCTTGTGCACGTAGACCACGATGGCCAATTCATCCGTTCGCTTACCGGAGACAAACTTGCAACCCACGCCGTGCACCTCTGCAAACGACAGGAGGCGGTCGCGAACACGTTGTTTCACTTCTATAGCTCGGGATACTGCCTCCGTATCCGATACGTGCATCTCTTGCCCTCGCTCCAAGAATGGTTGTCCGGCAATCCGTAGCTGCCCAGTAAGTGAAGTCAGGCGTTGCAACGTTACAACAAAAAAACAAGAAAACTTGTGAAAAAAAAGACCCGCCCTGCGTCCAAATTAGCTTACGGCCCTAAATCACTTTCTTAGGTGGCCTCTCTCTTGCGGGCGTAGGCAATGCTGCAGATTGCCGGACGTGTGTGCGCTCCAGGATCATGTAGTTACTGAACGGGCAGTTGGCCTGATTGGCATTCTTAAGAATCAGCAGCTTGCAGGCTAAGCTCGGAAGAGGTTTTTGGAACATCTGAATGTCCGAATGTCCTGCGAGATTACCCATTTAGTGATCCACGTCCAAGAGTCAAGGGCTTAAGCATGGGAGACGACAATCTGCGCCAGCATTTGGAAGGGCCGAGAAGTTTTTATCTAGATCTGATGAGGGGCAGTGACAGGGCAGCGTTCTAACCAACTGAACTACGTCCCCACTTTGTTTTCTTCGGGTTTGCTGGAAACCAGCGTATTTGCTGTCTTTCCTCGTTTTCCACGGTTCCCACTGCTTCCACCATTTCCACCCCGTATCACCAATTTCGGGCGTTAATGGATACCATGGATACCACGCACCGCAGAGCATCTGTCCCTGCCCTGTGAATTAAATTGTAACAGAGGAATCCGAAAGTTTGGGCAGCCCGTGATTCGTGGGACACCGAACCGTGGGGTCAGCGCTCTCTTGCCGGCGATTTCTTGGCGTCCACTCTAAAATGCTTCCGTATGAAAAAGTCCACCACTATTCCCGAGGAACGGACAGGAGTAGCCGGAGAGGCCAAGGCACTCGAAGCGTTGGCGTTCCGCAATGGCCCAATAGAGAATGTCCATGCTGGAAAGGCCTGCCCCACCTGTCAGGGTGACCCGCAGTATTCTCACATCACTCAGGCTGAAATGCGGCAGATCATAAAGGCGCAGAAACGGCGACCCGCAAAGCGCATTTTTCTAGGGCCCCGCCACCTTGCGCGCCCACCGTGTTTTCATTATCTTGGCGGCAGTGAACAAACTGAAGGTATTCGTTGCCGAGTCCGTGTCTCCCAAAGACTTCTACGACCGTGACTGGGAGGGGCACGTAGTAGAAGAGATTGTCCGGCTGCTCGGCGGAAAAGCGTCCTACAGAATCGTCCTGAATGCCGAATTGCTCTGCCGGGCGATCAAAACCGCGTCCGAAAATGACTACGATATTTTCCACCTGTCCTGCCATGGCAGCGAGAAAGGAGTCCGGCTTAGCGATAAGACACATATTTCCTGGGAGGAACTTGCCGATTACTTTCAGAAGGTTAACGATATGCCGAAAGCACTCATTCTTTCGAGCTGTGTGGGTGGCGACAGCGGAATAGCACGCGCCTTTAAGGAACGCAAACGAAGGCCCAAGGTCATTTTCGGTGCCGAGGCAAACGAGAAAAAGCATCTGCTCACGTTCCCCGGTGCATGTATTAGCTGGCCGATCCTTTACACCGTACTGGCCACGCGAGGCATGAACCCAGTCACCTTCAAAGACGCCGTGAACAAGATGAATCAAATTACCTCGCATCGATTTGTTTACCGGCGCTGGGATAAAACAAAATACCGGCGATACCCAAGCCAAGAGTAAATATCATCTCCGGAGGGGAAGGAACAACTTGTGCCGCAGGGTGAATCGATAGGTCTCTTTCTGGGCGCAGGCGCGTCTTTTGAACTGGGCATGCCGTTGGTTTGGGGCCTTACTGGCGAGTTTAAGGGCTATTTCACCCCCGAGCACCTGCGCGAATTAAATGCCGGATGGCGACAGCAGGGCGGCGGCTACGACAATTCAGCTATAGAAACGACGATAGCCCTGCTGAAGCGTGATGATCTCCATTACGAAAATATTCTCGGATACCTGGAGACGGCTTCCAGGCGTCCACAGGAGCCTTTTGCTGAACAGTACGGCGCTCTGTACCAGCGCATGGTGGAGCTCGTCTATTTATTGTTGTATCCCCGTCAGGCAGGAAGTCTTCCTTATATCCAGCGAGGCTTGCCGCCATTTGAAGGGCTGGCGGGTTTCGTGAGCAAATCCTCCCCGGTATGGGCCTTTTCCCTCAACCACGACCTCATGATTCAGTTGCTGGCTACGCACTGCAGAATTCCTCTTCGCGATGGCTTCTGGCCCGACAAAACGCTGACAGTTCTCGGAAACCAGCCCGGTGTACCAAGAGCATCTTTGCTGGCGGACATCCTGTCCGAGGACGACTTGAATCACGGCAATCTCCATTTGTTCAGGCCTGGTGAGTTCGGCATCAATCTCCTCAGGATTCACGGCGCTTTGGACGTCTTTGCCTTCCGCGACGGCCTGGATCTTTGCCGCTTGCGGCCAGTGGATTCGGAGCCTGCCGGGCCTCTCACGGCGCTACGCATTTGTCAATGATGAGATTGGCTACTGGGATCATGCCGGAAAAGCACGGGTAATAAATGAAATAGCTTATACCGACGAATCAGGCCAAGAGCAGTTCCTGCAACGCACACTCCTGGCGGGAGCCCAGAAATTCAACAAACGCTTTTCCCAGAGATTGCCACAAAAGGTCCTGGACATCTTCCGCTCGCACATCAATTATGTGCAAAAGCTTTATGTTGTCGGCTATTCCTTCGGCGACGCACACATCGACCTGGTGCTAAGGAACTGGCTGGAGTTCTCCGGGGAAAGGTCCGCAGTGATCGTAGACCCAGGGCGGAGAAGCATTCCCGCGCATCTCGCACACCTTGCGCTACAGATTGAGATCAAGAATCAAACTGCCGGTCATTTTTCGCGGATTATCGTGAGGAGCCGATGACGCCATTTCAGAAACTAGAGCAGGAGGATCGAGCGGCACGACGACCAGCTTTTGAGGAGCTGGCGGCAAAGAAATGGTAGCGTCACACAACACATCGGCTGAAGTGGTCCACCGCAGTCACCGGATAGCTGCCCGATGCTCCGGATGTGTTGCGCGAAACATGTGCTTTGAGGCGTTGCCTGAGTGTGTTACCCCTGCCACGGGGTCACGCGCTTGCGATTACTTGGAACGGCAGCTGGTACGTTTCCATCAGATAGTTCTCGGTTACACCGAGCAAATGGAGCTGGTCGGGCGATACCTCAGCGCGCGATACGCCGGGTTGGACAATGGCTACCGAGAGAGACACAGGAAGGATGTAACTCATCTCCCGGATAGTCTGAAGCAAATCAATATCTCCTAGCTCAAATCGAGTTGGGCGGTCGTTGTTAATGCGATCCTTTTCGCGACGCAGAAGGTGAGTGAAAATGTCAGATTTCTTGCTGTCAGAGGTTACCCATGCGACGCTCTTCTGTGCCTGCCCGCACACGACGTATAGGTCGTCGATGCGATGGCCCGGGAGTGAGCGGTTTGAATATTTGCAGTGATAGAGCACGACCTCAATCGCAGTTGGAGCGTGCATTCCACCAAGTATCCTAATCGCGACGATATCAGCGGCTTCACCCGCGCTGTCATCATCGAAGACCACGTCATAGCCGCCGCCCAGTACCTCCCGAATCGCCCGCGCCTGCACGCTGTCCTGTTGTCTCTCATCACCCTGGGATTCCTTCATGATGTTGACCCCGTTCCAATCCCAGACTTGGATACTGCGCGCATCGTAGGGCGGCTGAACATTTCGGAGCTCGGTGTACTCGTTACCCTCCAGTGATGATCCGTCGGCGAACCAAATCTTAGGGGGATTGCTATACAAGAACTCGCTCAGGCCCTTCGCCTGCGCGGTGCGTCCGTGCTTTGCCCTAGCCGCATCGTCGCCCAAAAGTAGAAATCGGTAATCATGTACTGTCCCATCCATGAACAATTCCAGCTCAAGTTCCACACCGAACTTTTCGGCGACAATTTCAAAAAGAAGACGTCCATTGATGCTCGGTCTGACCAGGTTTATGCTTGCCTCGCTGATGCCAACTTCCCGGTCGCCCACTTCGAAGAACCACATGGCCTCCAGCTCAGTCCAGATTATTTCGGGCCAATCGATGCGGATGGGCATCTTTGCCGGCCTCTCAGGGATCACCCGGGGACGAAGAGTTCATTCCAGCACGACGTCAGGATCGATATTCCGGTTCAACACCTTATCGCCGATTTCCTTGCACCATGCACTAAACTTGTCGAGGCGTTCACGTCGATGAGACCATATTCTGCCCTTGCGAGAGGCGCCGACTGTCGCGGTCGCGCCGTTCTGGAATCCGCTACCATCGAGTACTGTCTTGAGTGATGAGCCGAGTTGCGCCCGCGTCAGTCGCGGTTCGACGTTCGAGCCCATGCTTCCTGTGTATCGTACATTTCGGCCGATCTGATCGGTCAGGCCCACATTGTGCAGCCGGAGGCGGTTGATTCCGGCGAACGACCTGAAAACCTCCTGTCCTTTGATGATTGCCGACTGATTGTTGGTGACGGCCTGGGCAAGGGCGTTAAATTCTCCCGCGTTGCTTGAGCCGTTGATATACAGGACATTCTGCTGGGATGACCATATGACAACATACAAATCCCAGATCCAATTGTAGAGGTTTTCCGCTTTGGTCCATATGAGCGGCGCCCGGCGCGCCGTCACGACCACCAGCGTTTGCTCCTCATGATTGATAGAGTGGTAGATTCGTTCGCATCCGTCAGGATCCGGAATACCGTCTCGAAATCGCTCCGGCTGCCAGTTCTCGCAGCGTGTTTTGTAAATCACTACGCTGGTGGCGGGCTCCACGGCTTTTAGCGGTATCTCCTCGGGCAGATCGGTGAACCCATCCACGAAATCCTGCAAAGCGCGTTGCTCGCCGATCATCTTTTCGCTCAGTTCGGGAAGAAGCATGTTCCAGTCCGGGTCACGCGTGTACAACTTGCGCAATTCTTCCTGCACGTTAACGTAGCCGACATTGGCGATGAACGTCGCTTCGCCCAGGTCGGCCCGTGCTCGTGTGAATCGGCCCGCAAGCTGCAGGGTCACAGCAAGTGACTTGCGGATGTCGTGGAAAGCGGCAATCTTCAACTGGGGAAGGTCGAATCCCTCGCCGAGCATGTCAACGCAGACGATGATCCGCGACACTCCGGAAATGATTTGTTGCCGTATAACCTCACGCTGCCTCTGTGACGTTATACCCGTGTGAAGCTGGACCGGGTTGAACTCTTCGTACTGCCGGTAGAGCTCAAACACCTGCCTGGCGCGGGGAACACTTTCAGCGCGCGCCATCAAAATGTGCCCCCTAGCGAAGTCTCTGCGAAGGCACTCCACCGCTTTTGCAGCTATCTTTTCGTCAGATCGCTTCGGGTCAAATTCAATGATGGGTTCGAAGTGGATGGCCCTGAAATAACCTTCCTTTTGGGCCAGTTTCAGCGGGTATTTGAAAACGATAGTGCCATCCAATGGGCGGTCATCCTCGCGGAACGGCGTGGCGGTGAACTGAACAATCCGCCTCCCCCCAAAATGTTTCTTGAAGTTCTTCCATGTGGGAGCTTCCGAGTGATGAGCCTCATCGATGAAAAGGTACGGGCAATGATGCGCGAACCGGGCCTGAATTCCCGCAGCGCATTGCCCGGCGATGCTACTCGTGGTAATGATCACCTGCGCCCTGCTATAGAGGTCGTCCAACTCGGCGATACTGACGGGTACATGCTCCAGCCTGCAAACAATCGGGTGGAGAGCCGAAGTCTTAACAACTCTGGAGCCCGCAGCTTTCAGGATTCCAAGCGTCAGAAACTTCTCCGCTATCTGTGACCGCAGCGCGTCTGTGGGCACCACGACCAAAAGCCGGGGACACCGTATGGATATCAAGATCGAAAGCATGGTCTCGGTCTTTCCTGTCCCGGTCGGCATGACAATAGTCGCAGTCGAGTCGGTCACCGCCCAGTGCGCATGAATCGCATGCAATGCGCCAATTTGCGGTGACCTCAGACCGATCTTGTTCCTCGCCTGATCTTCCTGAACGTACGAGAAGGCTTCGTCCCACGATTCCAGCACCCGCAATATCGCTTGCTCATTGCCAGCCGGGTTATTCGCGGCCCCTTTTAGAGGATGACGCAGCCACCTGCCCTTCGAGGCGTCCATCTCAGTTGCGGTAGGTGCCGCATCGGTCCCGACGACATACCTGTAATGGTCGGGAACGTGCTTTGATTTGACGGGGACAAGAAGGATTACTTCTTCGCCCGCAGCAGGATTGAAGATGTGGCCATGAAGCTTATCGCGGCTGAAGGTTGCGAGCCCTCCCTCGATAGTCCGGGCACACTCACATATTTGCTGGATGGTATTGCGGGCAGGCGTGATGTCATCGACTGAGAAAACCGCCGGCAAAGAAAGGTTCACAATTCCGCCCGAGAACGTATCCGGCCCTCAAGCCACCCCACAAGCCGTCCACGTGTAGAGCGATCCAGCTTCAACGTTCGTTCTGGATCCACAAAATCCGGCAGCCGATCCATATCACGTTTCACGTCGTACCAGGTAACTGGAATACCGGCCATCAGTTCTGTGTGCCCCTTTGGGTCGGCGGCAGGATCGTATATGTATTGCAGGCTTAAATCACGGTATTGCTTAAGATCCTTAGGGTCCCGCTCCTTTTGAAAGAAAGCTGATGGGATTAAATGGTCGGTATTAAAGTAGCCTTCATAATGGTTGGGTGAAAAATCAGCAAACTGAGAAGTCGGTTTGAGAGGACTGGTGTCACTAGCTTCTCGCTTCACCAGGAATGTGGCAGGACAGTGCGCGAACTTCGTTTTGGCACCAGATGGCTGCCTCTGCGCATTGGAGATGGTACGCATCGCATTTTCCAATGCCCACGTGTAGTCAGACGCTTCGAGCGCGGCTTTCGTGCTGCGGGCGTACATAAAATGGCCCAAAGCATTAGACGTGATCATGATGCCGCCTGGTGTTCGGTGGTCGTGCCACCACCGTCGGTCGCCCTGTGCGCAAAAAATATTGGGGAGGGTGGAAAACTTTAGAAAAGTATTTTCGAGGCGCCGCAGGAAAACATATTCTCGCTGCGTGTGGAAGGTGTCATCCGCAATCTCCACTTGCATATAAAGTTCCAGCACTTTCCTGCATATTTCCTTAAGGGCACTGTCCGGTTCCCGCCGGACGAGTTGGGAACTGACCAACAGAATGACGAAGGACGATGCGATTCCGTCGAGCGCCAAGCGCTTCCAGACCTGTCGGTGATCTTGAATGGTATCCATGACATCTCGGTCACCGTTCTTCATCTGAACGATCTCGTTCTGCTCCAAGAGACAGATGAAGACGTTCTTGTTTTTCGCAGCTACTCGACCGAACACACAGGGCTGGTTGGTCTCCAGCCAGCTCCGATAACTTCGGATCTTTGCTTGGCGATCATATTTCGAGCTAAATAAGATAGCCTGGGCCGCTTCAATATCTGGTGAGAAGCCGGTGCGGGACCGAAAACGGTCCGCGGGACCGTGAAGACTGCTTTCCAACAGCAGCTCGGCGAGATGCTTTTTGGTCTTAGGCATAACTAAAGAGTGCTGCTCCAACCGCTTCCCGAAATCCTAGCGGTGCGGTTATGTTTTGCGATCATGCTGCACCTTGCTTGTCGATCACAGGTTTGATCTTGCGCGTTCCTTTGATTTTGCTGGCATCCAACAAACTGCGCTGATGCTCTCTGAATTCCACGTTTCGCGAGTTTCTCCGCCGTCACTTTGCCTACACCGGGCAGACGTCCAACAGGCAGCGGAAGCAGAAACGCATCTATGTCGTCCGGCTGGATAACGAATAGCCCATCAGGTTTGCGCCAATCAGACGCGAGTTTTGCCAAGAACTTGTTAGTAGCCACGCCCGCCGAGGCCGTCAGGTTCAGTTCCTGGCGGATCTGCTCGCGAATGGTGCGCGCTACAAGCGTGGCGGTCGGCAAGCCAGTCTTGTTTTCGGTAACGTCGAGATACGCTTCATCCAGCGACAATGGTTCGATCAAGTCCGTGTGGCGTTTGAAGATCTCCCGTACGCTGTGCGAGACTGCCCGATAGCGGACAAAATCCGGTGGGACAAAGATCGCGCCGGGGCACAAGCGTTCCGCTCGTACTGCCGGCATGGGCGAGCGCACGCCGAAAGCCCTGGCCTCATACGAAGCAGCACACACGACGGACCGGCTGCTCTGCCAAGCGACAACCACGGGCTTGCCGCGCAGTTGCGGATCATCCCGCTGCTCGACCGAAGCATAAGACGCATCCATGTCTACGTGGATGATTTTTCGCACAGTCATCTGCCGACAATACTATTCCGCCCTCTGACTCGGGGGCGAGCGTGCATCTGAGTTCACAATTGTTTGTGCCCTGAAAGAACCAAAATGAGAAAATTCTTATGGGGCTCTTAGGTCTCTGACGTGCGATTATCTGAGCGCGAAGGAGAAACTGCTGCGCGTCCGTTCTGTGCTATGTCAGCGGTTGTCATCGTGAATCCGAGAGTCGAGTGTTTGCACAGACTCTTAGCAGGGCCTAAGCTCGCGTTGCGGTCGCGATTGGCGAGCTGAGTTGAGGAGGTAGCTGTGGCACGAAAATATTTGTTGGTCGCGGCATTGTCCCTGGGCTTGTTCAATCTGTGCCGGGCTAACGCCCAGACCACAACCGCACCCACCAGCACAACACAACTGCCCAAAACAGTACAAGCGCGCACGGTAGTTCTGCGCGGCGGCGTCATAGCGCCCACTGACTTTTTAGCTGACAGCTCGGTAACCATTGCCGGCAGCAAGATTGTGCAGCTGGGCGGGACTGTACCCACCGGAGCCTATGTGGTCGAGACGGATAGCTTTATCTTTCCCGGCTTGATTGACCTGCATAACCACATCACCTGGAATTTTCTCCCGCGTTGGAAGCCCAACGAGTTGTTCGCCAATCGCTACGAATGGCAGCAGCGCCAGGCGTACAAGATTGCGCTCGATGCGCCACACCGCGAAATCGTAAAGGAACCGGGGCTGGCTTGCGATGCAGAGCGTTACGGTGAGGTGAAAGTCATGGTCGGCGGCGCCACCTCCACGGTTGGAAGCCTCGGGTCGCCGTGCATCATGGGGCTGGCGCGCAATCTCGACAATTATTCAGGTTTTGGCCCGCCGGGAGTCCTCAATCACGAAAAACTCAGATATGAAGTCTTTCCATTCGAACTGGGGCTGGCGGATGCAAAGCAGATCCGTGCCGATCTCGATTCAGGTACAATTCTGAAGGCTTTTCTCATCCACGTGGGCGAAGGCAAACCGACGGACGCTGCCTCGGCCCGTGAGTTCGCGATGCTGGTGAAGCACGATGATGGGTTCCTGCGTCGGGGAGTTTCCATCATTCACGGCGTCGCTTTGGGTAAAAGTGAGTTCGACAAAATGGCGAAGAGCGAAATGGGGCTGATCTGGTCCCCCCGCAGCAACATTGAATTGTACGGGGCGACCACCGACGTGCGATCAGCCAAGGCTGCCGGCGTGAGGATTGCTCTAGCGCCAGATTGGAGCCCCTCCGGAAGTGATGGCGTCATTGAAGAATTAAAATATGCTGCAACCTGGAACGCTGCGCAACCCTCACCAGCCGACCCTACGAAATTCGGCCTCTTTACAGACACGGAATTATTCCAGATGGTAACGGTAATTCCAGCGCAGCTTGCGGCGGTCGATCAGGAGATAGGCTCCCTCGCGCCCGGTCACTATGCTGATTTGCTACTCATTCGCAAGAGTGGCTCTGACCCCTACCAGGCCTTGATCCACGCCAGTCCTGCCGACGTCCGGCTCGTGATCATCAATGGAGTCCCTCTCTACGGAGATGTCGACCTGATGGAAAAGCTCAGTCCCCGACGCGCAATTGAGATCATCAGCGTTTGTGGAAGGCAAAAGGCTCTTTATATGGACCCGCAGAGCGGTGTTCCGGAAACGCTCAAATCATTCAAGCAGATCTCTCAGGAGCTTGAAACAGCGCTCAACCTTTGGGGTGGCTCCCTGTCGCCGTTGGCAATCTGCGATGGGACAAATCTGCACTAACTGGCGGGCCACACGGGCGTGAGCTGAAAATTCGAGACCGGCAACACCCGGGACCTTCGATTCCGCACTGAAAGTGTTCCTGCAGTCACTGCGTTAGCGCCGGGAATCTGAGAAGAATTTGGGCTGAGTTCAGAGAAGCTGAAGATTCAATCAGGTATCGGACAGGAGCCCTGACTCTATTGGGCGGAAATCGTTGACTGGTTAGCTCCGAGCCGCTTTGCCTGATAAGCCATGAATCGTTCGAACCCGGAGCTAATATGGGGTTCGGTTACGTGGATATAGTACTTTTCTGTGATTCGTGGCTGCTCTGAGATGAGATTTCTGGATGCTGACGAGGTGCCCGGAATTACCCGGTCCCGGAAAGACCCAGCGCTTCCGCCGGGGCTCCATCCTCAATATATGGAGCGTTTCTCGGGCTCTCGGCGTCAGTGGGAGGACCCGCTCCGCACTCTGTGTCTTTCCTTCTTTCACCTTAATGTAACCGTTGGACATCCTTTCAGAGGGTTCCAAGTGGACGTGCGACCATTCGAGGCGAAATAACTCGGATTTCGGCCGCAGGCCAGTATCAACGGCGAGTACTGTCAGCGCCCTGAGATTTGGGCCCGACGACTCCAAGTACTTTTGCTCTTCTTCAAATGAGATCACCCGATCTCTGGTTCGCTCTCCTGGCAACGCGTGCACAACCGGCGATCTGGGAATGACCTCCCATTCGAATGCCAGCCGGAGAAGCCGGCGCAGAGTCCGCAAATCACCATTGATCGCGCTAACGCTGACACCAGCAGCCTTCCGGCTTCCGGCGAACCGGGCAACAATCTCAGGATTAATTTTTGAGATTTGCGCGCTGGCGAGTTCAGGGAAGCTCAGAAGACGGGAAACAGCTCCTGCATAGAACTCGAAGCTGCTCTCTTTCACGTGCAGTCTTGCATATTCGAGGAAGCGGTTTGTGAATTCTCTCAACAACGGCGCTTCCGGCGCCGGCGGTTTGGGCCACGGATCGAGCGGGTGAACCTCGCCTAGGCGTATCGCCCTGCGGTGCTCGTGCTCGACTTCTTCGGCCTCGGTTGCAATCTTCGTACGCGCCGATCGGCGCACGAGGAATGACTTTGGCGAGCCGTCTCGCTGCCTGATGCTCCAGTTGAATTTGTACCAGTAGGTTTGGCCTTGTTTGTAAATCATATGTATTCTCCTTGGATCTGTTATTGGCGAGACTAGAATTAGAAAAATGCCGTGACACAGACATGATTTTTGATCCACATGCCGTGAAAATCTTTACCGATGGCTCCTGTTACAAAAACCCCGGAGGGCTCTCGGGGTGTGCCGCAATTGTTGAGTATCCAGATGATTGGCAACGTCGAACTGAGCAGGTCGTGGACTGTGGCGTCGCCGAGAGCAGCATCAACCGAATGGAACTCCTGGCATGGAATCGATCCATGGAATGGATAATCGGGGAGAGCGGGAGGTTGAGAGGGACCCGCGTGCAGCTAATCACCGACTCTCAATACGTCCATCAGAACACCGCGCGAGCTGCTTCGTGGCGGAACAATGGTTGGCGCAACTATGATGGCAGACCAGTCGACAACCGGGATCTGTGGAAGCGATTTATCTCCTTGCGTTCGCGCCTCCGACTAAATGTTACCTTTCATCAGACGAAGGGTAAGAAATCACCGGCGTTGAGAGCCGCGGACAGCGCAGCCAAAGCCGCTGCAAAAAGTGGGGCAGCGGGCGTTGATCGAGGGTTCAGATCGGGGAAAGTGGGGCGGCCGAGGGCGAAGCTTCCCGGAAGTGCGAGCTTGTTTCCGGCGAAGGGCCAGGTAGTCGTGATCAGCCCTTACCGATCCGTCGTCGTGGGCAAGAGTGAAAACAAAATACATTTCCTTTGCTATGACGAGGCCAAGCAAGAGCACGCAGAAAAATACTATGCGTACGCTGAGCCGGTAATCGGTGGCCAATTACACCGCGGCCACACATACCGTGTGCGGTTCGGCAGCCAGCTCAAATATCCGGTCATCGAAGAGATCATTGAAGAAATCGTGTTGTGAGCAGGCGTCACCGGCTCTCGTAAAACTAGAGCCAGCTCAGGCTCACTAAACTTACCGTCTCGGAATCGCACCTTTGAATTGAGCTTGTTAACAGGCACGAGGAAGCACTGGGCCGCGCTTCGGGAGCACGGAGTTGGTGCTCTTGGAACGGTGGAATCCGGTCTGACTGGATCCCCATCGATCTTCCGCCGTTTCAAACCCTTTTGGAAATGCCTCTAACTCATTATGCGGCAGCACCTTAAGCGCGGTACGACGAGCTGTTCCGTAATCATGGTTCCGGAAGGGGCCACAACAGCATCGCCATATGCCGTGATATAGCTAATCATCAATCGGCACTTCCACCGAACCGCGATGGCACGAGTAACAGGTGACCCGCTCTTGTCCATTGAAGTGGTCGCGGTTAATCGCCATTTGCAGGAGGATCATCCGGCGGGTCTCCTCTTTTGATTTCTTGTTATCTTTGTAGAAAGTGGTTGAGACGTGGCAGTAACCGCAGCCGACGCCAAGCGCAATATTGAAAGATACCATCTTGGCATACAGTTCCTCGGCTGGTATGCCTTTGAGCACCCGGATGTTTTTGTAGACTTGCTCGCTGGTCTTCACTTTCGGCGGCTTACCATAAAACTTCTGCACGCCAATAAAAGCAATCATCGCGACGGCGGGAAAAATCACGCCAAGCAAGATGGCCCTTAAAGAAAACTTGTTTGTCGAAATACTGCTCATGATCCCGCTCTATCCATAAAAGCAATTTGAAATAACTAGCGTCCTGCCCCCGCTGTCGTATAGGCGGACAAATCCACGTTGCGGCTTTCCGCCGGCTTACGAACCAAATTCCACAACAGCCACAAACCAGTGAAAATGACAGCTATTGAGCAATACTGCGCAGGCGTGAGGCCAAAGTATCTTGAGTCGGGAACGGGAATGTCTTCAGCCCTGAGGAAATCAAGAGAGAACCTGACAGGGCCATAGATCAGCGATACGAGCGCCACGTAGGCGCCCGCAGGCCTCCGTTTCCGCATGAGAACAAGGAACCACGCGGTCAAGATAAAGCAGAGAATGAACTCATCTAGCCCCAGGTCATGCCGACGGCCATCTGGAAAGGCAACTGAGAGGAAGAAGTTCGTGTGGCGGCCGATATGATCGTGCACGAAAAAACATCCCAGGCGTCCAAACAGAAAGCCCACTGTAATGCCGACGGCAAGCGCGTCCAGATATGGAAGAAGCGGCAGGTCGTGGTATTTAGTCCACAAAGTCACCGTCACCAGCGCGCCCAGGAATCCTCCATAGGAAGAGATGGACCACGCTCCTCGCAGATTGAACATCATCAGAGGGTCAGCCAGGAATGCAGACGTATGGTACGTGAGCACGTCAAACACGTGGGAACAAGGCAGGCCGATCCCCACAGCCCAAAGCATGGCGGGAAAGAGTGAGTCTCCGAGCCCCAGTTGCTTGCCTCGTTTGCGGGTGGCCCACATGCCTGCAAGAATGCCCACGCTCACGAGAGTGCGAAACAACGGAATTGTGAAATAAGGTATCATCGACCACCCATATTTGCATTGGTGAAGTTTATTTCATGAGCCTTTACCAACTCAGGATGCTTGGGACCCTCAAACCCAGTTGGAGTTGGCTGAGGCAGCGCGCCGAGTTTGAAGCGAAGAATCTCTTGAGAGTATTTCATTAAATAGTGCACGATGGTCTCAACCCTTATCCGGATGCTGCCTGACGGTTTGTTTGCATCGAGGTCGCCGAACTTGAAGAACAGGGTGCGAGATGCCTCGATGATCTTCTGCACCGGCGTGTATATTGGCTGGTCCATTCCACATTCATAGCTTGAGAGGTGTATGGCGCAGCCGATCCAAGGGCACCGGGCGGCAAATTTGGCCGCCCAGATAATCTCATTTGTATTGCTGCTGTACGATGACGGCCACACGTCGGAGACATCCAGGGGATTGCGTATCTTTCCTGCGCGAACCTCCTCACCGAAAAGCCAGTCCAGCAGGTCGCCATCCAGTGGCAGGTGTTGCCAGCTCAGGATGGGATAACCATAGGCCTGCAATTCGCCTTCAATCTCATGGCCGATTCCCGTGTCGACATGATAAGGACGCCCCAGCAGCAATATGCTTCCTCTTTCCTCGTGAGCGCAGTCCTGCAAAATGGACCTTGTTCTTTGCCGCATTTTCTGGTCGAAGGCCCACAACGCAGCGAAGCCGGCCTTCACCGCCTGCCTTGTCTCCGCCCAGTCCAGGTCGAACGTATCTCTCAGGTGGCGGAACATCTGGCCGGCCACGGTGTCTTCTGAATCGCCCATCGACACGAAAGGAGAAGCATAGACAATGTTGTTTTCCTGGAACAGGTCTCTTTCTTTTACGAATCCGGCCTTGATGTTTTCCGGGCTGGCCATCACCCTCGTACAACTCAGAGTATCCACCACGTTGCCGTGAAGGAAGGAGGGTAGCGAGTAAATCATCGGGCTCAGAAGCACGTTGATCTTGTTCTTGAGACCGAATAAAAGCTCTCCGTAGTGCCCGCTCATGCACTTCACGGGATAGCAGCAATCGACGCTGCCGCGGCCTTTGCCGTATTCGCGGAATTGCTCTTCGCTGGTTTGGGAGCTGAAAATCACGTTCTCTTCGGAAATGCCCAAAGCCAGGAGAAAGCCAATCCAGAACTGGTGTGTCGACCAGGCGTTCAGCACACGCGGTATTCCGACGCGCAAAGCCGCGCGGTCCTTACCTGGTAGTGCGGTGGAACGCTTCCTCTCGAACCATTTGTGCAATGCTTGGGAATGCATTTCTCGTTTTCTCCATGCGCTCTTTGACGATTCTGAGCTCCTGCACGTCTTCCACCAGGCCTTTAGGACAGGAATTATTGACGATGACCCTTTCCCACCCGCGTCCAAGCGGCACTTTGCTCCAGGGCCTGCCGTGCCCATCCGGCAGTTCGACGTCGATAAACGTGCGGCGGCAATTGACCGGACACCAGTGGCATACCGTCTCCTCCGAGGTAGTGTTTCTATAAGAGAGGTTCTCAATCGCCTCAAAGCCGCGAAACCGGCTCTTTTCTCCGGAGCGCGCCGCGTCGAGTGCGACCAGTGCCGCACCGATGGCCCCGGCTTCGCCGGAATACGGATGAACTACCACCTCTGCCTGGGGAATTCTGCTGCGGATAAAATCCACCTGCGCCTTGATGACGGCCAGGTTCTTATGCGTGCCGCCCTGTAGAATGTACTTTCGTCCGACCTGCTGAAGATTGTTGAGCCCGCCGGCATAAATCCAGACGTTTAACGGCAGGATGGCGCACAAAGCAGCCAGTATTTCATCGGCGCCCCATCCCTTTCGCTGCTGATTCACGATGTCGCTCTGCAGAAAAACGCCGCACCCCATGGATAATTCCGGCACTGCCTCGGCCTGAAAAGCACGCTCAGCCACGTCGCTCAGCGAGATGCCGAAGCGCTCGGAAACGCCTTGCAGGAAGGCACCATTGCCTGACGAGCATTGAGAGTTCAGGCGGAAATCGATTACCTTCCCCTGGCGCAGGATCATGATTTTTACGTCAACACCACCCACGTCGCAGATGCAATCGGCATCGGGAAAGAAATGCAGGCCAGCCGCTGCATGGGCCACAGTTTCCACGACAGCGCCATCGGCCCCCAGGATGTCTTTGAGAAGGTCTTTTCCGTAACCGGTTATTCCAAGCGCAACGATCTTACGGTCAGCGGTTACGTGGCGCACTTCATGAAAGAGTGTTTTCGCGTCTTCGATGGGGTTTCCGCGGCTGAGCGCGTAGGTGGAAAATACGACCTCTTTCTCCAGCGACAAGCAAACGGCTTTGGCGGTGGTTGAGCCGAAATCGCAGCCAATCACGAGTGGGCCTTTATGAAAGTTGGTGGAGAGCGGGGCCCCAGAGGATGACTGCCCATTCGTATTGCCGGATCGAGTAGTCGTGGTCGTGCCATTTTTCCGGCTGCCGTATTGTGTTTTGAACGCTTGCAGTTCTTCTGCGGTTTTCCATAAACCGCCGCGTCCCAGCCTCTTCTTCTCCTCGAGTTGACCTTCTTCGATCCACCACCGGAGCTTTTCCGTTCCGCGATAGACGCCGGTATTACCGGTTTCTTTCTTCGCCAACACGACGCATCCCAGGGCTCCGAAATAAAGCGCTTCCGCCGGGACTTCGATCAGTGACGAAGAATCCTTGTCACGCGGCAGGGCGACCTTGCGTTCTTGCCATAGGCGCTGCAGGTGAAATTGCCAGGCTTGCTGTAGTCCTGTGAAGAAAAGATTGGGACCGCCCAGCAGCAGAACTTGAGGAAAAGGGGTATTCCCGCGGGTAAGGGTCGCAAGGTTCTGGTAAACCACCGCTTCAAACAATGAAGCAATGATCTCCTCCACCGTTGCCCCCGACTTCAGAAGGGTATTGGCATCCGCCTCGGCAAAAATGCCGCACTTGCTGCTGATCTTGTGAAGAGTGACCCCGGAGTACCGCATCGTTGCCAGCTTCTCCGGCACGACCTCGAGTTTGCGCGCGGTCTTCTCAATGAAGGTGCCGGTGCCGCCTGAGCAGGCGCTCTGCATGAAAACCTGTTTCGATCCGGCGCTGGCTCCGCCGGACAAGAAAATGGTTTTCATGTCCTCGCCGCCGATTTCGCTCACGAAACGCACGTCAGGATAAAGTTTCTCCACTGCTGCGGCGACGGCCACCACTTCCTGTACTACTCTCCCGCCGACCAAATGAGCAACAACGCCACAGCCTGAGCCCGTAAGGAACACGCGATCGCGAAGCGAGCGCAAAGCGTGCCGGGCTTCCAGCGTAACCAGAAATTCCAGCACCTTTTCTGCCTGGCGGGTGTGATGGCGCTCGTAGCCTTTGGCGATGACGGCGCCCTCCGGCGATTCAAGCACGTACTTACACGTGGTGCTGCCAACGTCAATGGCGCAGATCATCCCGTCTCGGCATTCAGAACGCTCAGGGGCCGGTGTTACGGCAGGACTCCGGTCCGGGGAATCCAATTCGATCTGGTAAAGCCGATTTGAGCTCATATTAATCCAGCGTGCCTGTTGGCTTGCTATGCGCTCAATTTCGAGAGCGCCAGCATGTAATTCGTTGCCGTTCCGGCATACCCCCTGTGGGTTACCGGATACGTGCTCCTACGAAGCTCAGGATGACGGTTTTCACGTCTCCTTATGTCGGTCAGACTGACACCGGTCGCGGCGAGGGCCGCATCAAATTCCTGCCGCGCCTTCTGCTTCGCCTCAGTGAGGATCATCTGGCAGCGGCTCAGCGCATGAATTTCGGCATCGCCTTTTACTTCAATAGGCGCATACAGCAGATCGGGGTAGCGGCCCAGGACGTTGGACATGGCGCCCACTGACATGGTGTTAGGCATGCAACTGTAAGGAGACAGCTCACAGATCATGTGGGCGTTACGATGATGGTAGGCATGCAGTGCCTTCCCCACAAGCATGTGCCCTTCGCCGCCACGAAGCTCAAAATGAAAGAACGGTTCTGCCAACCGCTTCAATTCCAACTGGTCCGGCAGCTCACGCGGAAGTCCGCCCACGGCTTTCCGGAACCTGTTATAGGTCACGCGGTATAGCCGTTCCAGTGCAGTGAACAGCCCTCTTTTCAAAAGCGCGCTTCGGGTCCGGTCGTTCCTGTGTTCAAGCTCCCTGATCATCGGGTGGAAAAGATAATGCAACCAAACCGCGATCGGCGGAGGAATCACCTCAGCCCCCTCCTGCTCCAGCCAGCGCTTGACGTTGTAGTTGCCTTCGCCTTCGTGCGTTTGCAACCAGAACTCGCCCGTGATTTTCACTTTGGGCTTCACCTGCAGGCGATCCACTTCAATGGTCTGCCAGCGCCGGTAAACGTCCCGCAGAGCGTTTACAAAATACCGCGTGCGCAAGTGCCAGATGAACGCACTCCACTTGCCGCTCCTGACCGGCCGGTCGCGGAGCACCGCATACAGATAGTCCGCGCACTCTTTCACCATCTGGTCGGTCTGCCCCGGGACCACTTCATAAGGCCGCGTCATGTATTCCAGGTCAGTCAGAACGTCGGCCATGAGAATTGCCCAGATCAGGCCGAGGCTCAACGGCAAGTTGATTTCGAGCCCGCCTCCTCCCACCGCTCCCTGGTCCAACTGGTCCTGCGCCAGCAACAACACGCGAAAATCGCGTAGCCCCAGGCCATCGAGGGCCATTGTGTAGGATTGATGATACTGGCCAAAACGGCAGGGGCCGCACGCTCCCGCCGTAAGAAACACATATTTGTCGGCGACGTTCTGCTTTCCTTCCACAGCCACTTTGCGTCTAAGGGTGTTGACGAGATTTCCTGTCGTGAAAATCGTGGGACAACAGGCGCCCACATCTATGAGTTCCTTACCCGTATCAAGATCCTTGCGGGAGATGCTCTGGAGCGGTTCAGCCTTGTAGCCAAGGTTGTGCAGAATGCCCTGGATGAGCCGCTCATGCTTCCACGTGAGACCTCCATAAAGAAGGGTCACGCCGTCGCGCTCTTCCGCTCTGAATGGCTTGGCTTTGTATCCGGTGTAATGATGAATGACGGTCTTCGCAGCCATGGATAGCTCCTAAACTCAAGTCAATGCAACACGTCTGATGTCAAAGTGCGATTTCACACGACAACCTTCACCGGCGACCGCTCCAGGTGCGAAACACGCGTATGTCCTTAAGATCATCGAAAGCATTTCCGGTATAGCGCAGGGCGCGATCATCCCAGTAAACGGTGGCCACCGGCTTGCTCCCGCTGTTTCGATACGAGGAGTTCCTGTTGATTTCATCATAAGGAACCCCGTACTTGCGCAGATAGCCGTTGATCTCCTTCTGCGCTCGGGTGGTATGCACCACGATCTTCCAGCCTTCATTTCTGAGGATGCGCAGCACCTCCACAACGTCGGAACGGGGTTTGCCCAGGACGCCGGCCCCTTTCCAGCCATCGTAGTCGGCCAGGACGCCATCGAAATCGACGGCAACCGTCGGCTGCCGCTGCGCGTCATCGCCGAGAGCTGCCGCACCGGGAATCGTTTTGCTGGCCATCTCATCATCTCCAAGTTCATTCAATCGCAGCACCATCCTGCATTTCGGATAAGGAATCCGGCGGCGCCGCGGCAAAGAAAGCAAGAATGGCGGACATGACTTTGCCCACGCACGTGCGCAGGCTTTCCCTGTCGGCATGGCACTCCACGTCAGGGGCTAGCGGCGCCTCATAAGGATCGTCAATGCCGGTGAACCCCGCGATCTCGCCCCGGCGCGCTTTCCTGTAGAGCCCTTTCGGATCGCGCCGTTCACATACCTCCAGCGGCGTGTTTACATATACCTCAATGAAGTCACCGATCCTGGCGCGTACTTCCTCACGCGCGACGCGATAAGGAGAAATGGCGGAAATCAGCACCACGACGCCGTTCCGGGTGAGCAACTCGGCCACCAGCCCGATTCTGCGGATGTTCTCGTCGCGGTCTTCCTTGCTGAAGCCCAGATCGCTGCAAAACAGCTTGCGGATCACATCGCCATCGAGCACCTCGACACGAAACGCGCGGGCCAGCAACTCCGTATAGAGCGCGCTGCAGATCGTCGTTTTTCCCGCGCCACTCAGCCCGGTGAGCCACACCGTGAGCCCGCGCTGCTGCTGCTGGACCAGATTTGAGGGAAGGCCCGCAACCGGGTTCGTGTGCGGCCCCGGCAGAGGCAGTGAGGACGGAGCTGAAATAATTCCCGCTCCGGCCGTGTCGTTGTTCGAAGGATCGATGAGGATGAAACTCCCCGTTGCCCGATTGGCGGCGTACGAATCGACGAACGCCGGCTTGTGGGTCTGTATCTCCACCACTCCAACCTCATTCAGGCACAGGTTGTTACACCTGATCTTCTTCAGGGTGCCGGCGTCTGTCCGGTGGAGAATGCTGAGAACACTGCAGCATAGGGTTTGTCCCGCGTGCTTGATAAGATAGGGCCAATTGACTCGCAAGGGAGTTTGTGACATCCAGATCACGTCCGCGATCAGCCGGTTCGTGACCGCTGGGGGCCGCTCGGGGCAAACCAGCATGTCCCCCCGGGCCAGGTCAATCTCGTCAGCCAAAGTGAGCACCACCGATTGCGGCGGAAAAGCCTGGTCCAGGCTTCTGGCATGGAGCAGGATCTCTTTGATCCGCGTGGTGCGGCCCGAAGGCAAGGCAGTGACCTCGTCGCCGGGGCGGATGATCCCCGACGCAACCTGCCCGGCGTAGCCGCGGAAATCCTGGTTCGGACGCACCACGTACTGCACGGCAAACCTGAAATCATGCAGGTTGCGGTCATCTTCGATGGGAAGCGTCTCCAGCAGCTCCAGCAATGACGGCCCGTTGTACCAGCCCATCTTGTTGCTGCGCCGCACTACGTTGTCGCCGGTGAGGGCGCTCACGGGAAGAAAGTAGGTTTCTACTCCGTTCATGTATCCACTGGCCGCGTTGAACTTTTCCTTGATGGACTGGAAAACCGGTTCGCTGAAGCCGACCAGGTCCATCTTGTTCACTGCAACCACCATCCTCCGGATGCCCAGCAGCCGCGTCAGGTAGGCATGTCTGCGTGTTTGTTCCAGAATGCCTTTGCGGGCTTCCACCAGGAGCACAACCGCGTCCGCCGTGGAAGCTCCGGTGACCATGTTGCGCGTATATTGCTCGTGACCCGGAACGTCCGCGATAATGAATTTCCGTTTTTTCGTGGAAAAATAACGGTAAGCCACGTCAATGGTGATTGCCTGCTCGCGCTCGGCTTTCAAGCCATCGGTGAGGAGAGAAAGGTCCATGCCGCTTGTCGTCCGCCCTGAGGCTTTGCGGATTGAATCCAACTGGTCCTGGTAAACGCCGCCTGACTCATAGAGCAGGCGGCCGATCAGTGTCGATTTGCCATCGTCCACGCTGCCGGCGGTCAGAAACCGCAGCATGTCACGCGCTTGTGCTGGAGAGCTCAAAAATATCCCTCCCTTTTCTTCAGCTCCATGGAAGCTTCCTGGTCGTGATCGATCACTCGGCTCTCGCGCTCCGAGCGTGTGAGCGTTTGCAGCTCTTCCACGATTTTCGGAACCGTGTCCGCAGTCGACAGCATGGCGCCCGTACAGTAAGTGCAACCCAGGGAGCGCATCCGACATGAGATTTTTTGCGCCTCCTCTCCGGGCAGCAGTTTCCCGGCGTGCTGCAGCGGAATGATCATGTTTCCGCGGATGACCACTTCGCGGAGTTCCGCGAAATAGAGAGGCACCACGGGTATGTTTTCGCGCTCGATGTACTGCCAGATGTCCAGCTCCGTCCAGTTCGAAAGCGGAAATACTCGTATGCTTTCTTCCTTGTTGGTGCGCGTGTTATAGATGTTCCACAGTTCGGGGCGCTGGTTCTTCGGCTCCCATTGTCCAAAAGAGTCGCGAAACGAAAACACTCTTTCTTTGGCCCGCGACTTCTCTTCCTCGCGCCGCGCGCCTCCGATCGCGGCATCGACGTTGTGGGTCCTGAGCGCATCAAGGAGCGCCTGGGTCTTCAGCAGGGCGCAACAACGCGTAGTGCCGAGCCGGAAAGGATTGGCGCCTTCCTGGATTGCCTGGAGATTGGAATGCACGATCAGCCGCAAACCCAACTGGCGGCAATTCCGGTCGCGAAATTCGATCATCTCGCGGAACTTGAATCCCGTATCCACATGCAACATGGGGAACGGGACTTTATCGGGATAAAAGGCCTTCTGCGCAAGGCGCAGCATGACGGACGAGTCTTTCCCGATGGAGTAGAGCATCACGGGATTCGCGAACTCGGCTGCCACCTCCCGAAGTATGTGAATGCTTTCCGCCTCGAGGAGATCCAGATGGGAAAGTCGCGGGACGCGCAGGTCCGCCTCCCGCGCTCTCGCGGTGAAAACTTCCATTCCGGGCTGTGGTTTGGCCGATGTGGGCATGATCACGTTCTAATTCATTTGGGTGGCCGCCAGCGGCTGCGATGCGGTGCTCTTCGCCAGCGTGGGTGCGAATACGTCGAGGCCGGGCCAGGCGTGGCGCGCCGCCCATTCCATGCCGGCATCCGCCTCGGCGCTCCAGCATCTCTCCAGTTCCGTAATTTCAGCGGCGCGTGTACTCGCATCGTACGGCCGGGAAAGGTCCTTGGAATACCTGGCGACCGAAGGATGTGACACGAGCCAGTCCAGTTGCGCGTCGTCGACGGGAAGCCGGCAGAGCGCAGTGATCGCCGCCAGCGTCTGCCGTGGCGACTCCGCCACTTCGTCGCCGTCGACGAGCAGCACGCGGGAACGATGCGGGCCGCAAAGCAGCTCCTCGGCAAGATATCTGTGCACCAGCCACAGGCATGCGGACGATTCCGCCACGCTCAATTGCTCCAGGTTTTTGCCGGCGATCCGGGGCCAGGTTGCGCCCCGCTTGAATATCTGCCGGACCCGCATCCCTGCCCAGTCCCGCCGCTCGCCTGATTTCAAAATGGACAATATAAAATTCCGCAGCGGGATCATCAGAAATGTGATCGTTGCCTCCGGGTTGTGTTGCAGCAGCCGGTGGCCAATCATGCTGCAGCAATCCACGGGCTTCATGACAACCATCTGATCGGGATCGTAAGTGCGTGAAAGCAACCGCAGGCATAAATCAAAGGCAGCATCCCACCAGGGCAGGGATTGGCGTTCCACCATCGCCATCTGGGCCAGCAAACGCGGTTCCTTGAGCACGAAGCAGGATGGAAGTAGTTCGAAATAGCGGGCGAGCAGCGTTGAGCAGCAATAGGCTGAGTTCAGGATGTAATGGGTGCGCTTGCGCGCAGCCGGCTGCCTGGTGGCAGCCAGCAAAAGATCGGCTAGCCGGAAATCGTAGGTGCCCTCTCCGGCCGGACGGGCCCGGAGATCTAGAAATACTGAATTGCGGTAACTTTCCCGGGACATGCGAAGGAACGTGAGAATACTCCGTTCCGTATCCAGCAGCAGCGGATAGAGATCAGGGGATATAAACAGGTCTTGTAATCGATTCATGCGTGCTCCGTTCGCCAGCTTGCCGTTCGGTCAAGGCCTGAATGGCCATTTTTCTTCAAGCGTACCCACTCACCACAGGTATCCATCGAGAAATAGCGATCCCTGGATCGCGTCCATCCCCGTCCGGGCAGAGGCTATTCCGTAAGCACGGCGGGTGTCATGTACCAGTAATTGGTTGAACTGAAGTTGCAGGTCGATCAGGCTGGCGACCCCGGCAGCATGGTTCCGCGGCCCTGAAACGCTTTCTGATATCAGCTTGATCCGCCCCGCATCTCTGGCCTTATTGCGGGTCAGGGAAACCAGGTAATGCCACCGTGCTTCAGTGCTGTCACGCAGCAGCTCGCGCCGGCAGCCGTCAACGTAGACCCGCAGCTGCGGCGTAGTGACGTAAGAACAGCCGATGGTGTCTTTGCCCCACGCACGCAGGGCATCGGTAAGCTCGTTTAAGGCTTCTTGTGAAAAAAATCGTTCCGCGGTCGCGGTAAGGAACTGGTACGTATCCCGGCGAAACACGTACAACAATGCGGTCAAGCCGTCATTAGATTCCACGGCAGCCGTCATCTGTTTCTCGAATTGGGACCAGAGAGTGTCCACGTTACTCAAGAAATTGGTCTGCAGATAAAAAGGAGGGTCCGCAACCAGCGATGGCCCCTCCTTCCAGGGATGCAAACTCG
Source organism: Terriglobia bacterium (assembly GCA_020072815.1). Taxonomy (NCBI): domain Bacteria; kingdom Pseudomonadati; phylum Acidobacteriota; class Terriglobia; species Terriglobia bacterium. The sequence goes on from JAIQGE010000023.1 coordinate 67,304, forward strand.
CCTTCATCTCTTTGAATTTCTGAACTAAAGCACTTTTCATAAATAACCTAAAACCGCGCGTAAATTTTCACTACACAAGACACAGGCCGTTATGACTGCCGCGCAGGGAATAGCCAGGCTTATTTGGCGCCTTGGGCCCCATAACCAACGGCAAAGGCAAGCAGACTAGCGTGTTTGTAACCATCAAATCCGAACTGCCGCCGTGCCGCGCCGGGCACAACTCCAGCGACCAGGCAACCGGCAAGGCCCATTCCCAGCCCGGCCATCCAGAGCCGGTGGCCGGCTGATCCTGCGCGTAAAAGCAATAGCCGATGTCCAAACGAGCCATGGCGGGTGCATGCCGCAACCAGATTTCCAAAACTCCATATCACCACGGGTGCCGCTGAGAACTCGGGTTGGGGGAACAGTTCCAACGCATCTTGTTTTGAAGGAGCGGGAGCGATCCACGCCAGTTCATGGCGCGACGGCTGATATCGATAGATTCCGGGCTCGCATCCTTCCACCTTCAACGCAAGCACGATGAACGTCAGCGGAAGCCCAGCCGCGTGTTCTTCAGGCCACACATGCATGTCTTCCGCATAGGCACATTGCAACATGGTGCTGATCTGGCTCAAGGACACGGGCTCGTGGCCGTAATGGCGTGTGGAATAACGCCGGCCAAAATTATCGGAAATCAGCCTTCCTCCCCGCGCCGGTTCCGGCAATGGAACCAGGTTTTCCTCCTGCTGGTCGCGGACGAGAAGCTCCTGCGGAATGTGTGCGGGCGGCGCTTCAAGATCCTGTTCCAGCCGTCTACTTTCGCGATAGAGTGTTTGCACGATCTCATGCACGGGCAGGTCACGGAACTCATGCGCCGCTTTGCCCGATGCGGGCACACAGCCCGCCAAAGACTTTTCCTGAGAGTGATCGCTCGAAACCGCCGCCGTTCCATACAGCTCGGCTACTGCCGTCGACTGCTCCTGCCAGGGTTCGAGATTCAACTGCTCTTCCATTAAATCGTCTGCCCAGAGCTTCGCGGTGCTGGACCGGATTCCCAGGGCTGTTGCCGCCAGATGCATCTGGCTCAGCGCGGCCCCGGCATCTAGATTTACCAGGCGGTAGCCGAATGGTCCGTACTTGCGGCTGAGCCGGTGATAAGCGCCGGTAAAGAGCACGAGAGCATCCGGCAATTCATCCCCTCTTTTGCGCACCAGGCGCTGCATGAACTCGCCTGCTTTCAGCTCGCCTCCGCGGCGGTGGAAAGCTGCCAGGGAATGCTCGCGCGGCTGGTACAAATAGAGTCCCGGGGGCAGGCCGTCCACATTGCGGGCCAGCAAGTAGAGTTCAACCGAGCCAAGATTTCCCGCGGTGGCTGCCCATCTCTTTGTCTGTTCCTCTCCTCGAGCGGATTCCCGGATGCCGCCGGTCAACATGAGAATGGCGGCGACTTCTCGCAGTGTGAGCGGTTGATTGGAACCGACAGACCGTTCATGGAGGACGTCCAGGCTGCCGCGGTCCAGCTTCGGCATTTCACCCGGTAAAGCAAAAAGAGGGCAATTGGGCGCCCGCTTGGTCTCAAAGGTGAGCGCAATTGCTTTCTGCGCGGTCGCGGCGCCGTTGTTCGGCCCGGAAAAGGCCAGCGATTGTATGCTGACGCAGTCCTCGAAGACGGTCGCCGTGTGCAAAAGCTTACTGTTCATCGGGAAAACTGCCGGAATCGGACGACACTTTTCGCATCCCGGAATGCGCGGCACAGACAGACGGCTGGCCTGCCACTCCTTCATGCGATATCGTTGGAAATCATGGCCGGTGGTAGGCGGCGCCATCTTGCTCAAAAGGTAGATAACTTCAACCGCCACCATGCTCAGCCAGAATTGAATTTCGTCGGCGCTCAGGGTTGCAGCACTATCCACAGGCGCAACCGTGGGAATCGGGCCATGTACGGCCTGGAAACAGCCGTAGCACGCGCTCGACTTTTCGCTGAACAACGGTCCAATGTCAGCCACATTGTCCACTGAACCCACAGATACTCGCAACCAGGAGAGATGATGATTCCGGCACCAGTCATCGACCGAAAAGTGCCACTCAACGTCCTCGGGGCCGAACGCAAGAGAAATAACGAGAGATTGCTCTGGCGCAACCCCCGATGCGGGAGACAACCCATTCAACGATTCCCGGTCAAGCAAGAGCACGCGGCCTACTCCCGTTGTTTCAAGCACAGACTTCAGCGCCTGCTCCTGTCGTCCGCCGCCGAGAATGACCACTTCTGACGTTTGCAGCCTTTTATAGGCCTGCTCGCCGCTGGAGTTTGTCCCGGTTACGCCAACATGACGGCGGAAAAAATCCAGCGTTTGCTGGTTCGCGGTGGGGTCAGGTTCGGCAACCCCGTTTTCGATCAGGCCGCAGTTAAAGAGCAGGCTCACGGTGGTTTGGACGTGTTCCGCGGGAACACCCGGCACAGCAGATTCGAGTTCTAGCAGGGTCCGTGTGCCATCCAGCAGGGCCATGACTGCCGGAAGCACGTTCCGCGTTGACTTGCCGCGAAGGATCTGCAGGTAACTGGTCCCGTCCACGATCAGCTCTTCCCGGAATGGCAGCAGCACGAGTTCGCGCACCAGGCGAGGGCGTATCTTCGCCAACAGCGACGAAACGGGCATCTTGCTGAATTGTTGCCGTAAAGACGGGGCCCGAGGTCTCATCGTCACCATGTTCAATCCCCTTCTCCACTTGCCGAATCCCAGAGATGTGCGAGCTCTTCATGCATGCGGACGAAGGTCCGTGCCGGCGCGGCGCGATTCAGCCCGCATCGCGGACAACCATGCATACCGATTACCAGACTCTTGGTAATCTCGCGGGTCAGCATATGAATCTGCCAGATTTGCCCGGCGATGGGTTCCTGGTCCAACAGTTGCTGAATGGTGTGCGACAGCCTGGCAGCCGCCATTACGGCAAATGGCTCCAGAAATCCACGGGGACCGGACTCAGGTTGCCGCGCATAGTGGTCCAGCAATGCCGTTTCCGCTTCCGACCATTCCGCATGCTGCTTGAAACGTCGCATCCAACAGCTCCAGCATGGGCCTTCGCCGGGAACCACAACAGGGCCGAGACGAAGAGCGCCCGAGACCTGAAATAAAGGTACAAATGGCCGTTGCCGCTGGTAGCTGAACTCTTCCAGCAGTTCGCACAGGTTTGGGTTGGGACGCCAGCCCGCTATCACGGTCACACGGCTATCAGGCCACACGCCGGGTATGGGAACCGTGTCGTTCATTACCACCGTTTCGATGACTTCAGACCGCTGCGCTTTCAGCCGCGCGGCAACAGCCTGTCCGAAATCGCCTACCGAAAATATGTGAACTGTGCTGGGCGACGTGTCTCGTTTGTTCATCTTTAAACCCGGCTGCCCGGTTTTCCGGACCTCATCTCATGCAAATGGCTGTGGCCATTGGTTTAATCTCTCTTCCGGATGGACCGGATAGCCCATCTGTTCCGGCCCTTCATAAAGGCGCGGATGTGCGAGATAGCGTGCGCGATAGTGAAAAGCGAGCGGCTGGAGGCGCGGTATCAATACCCGCACCACGCGCATGCCTGCTCGCAAGGCTTCGTCCGTGCTCAGATCAACGGCGAATGCCTCAAGCTGTTTCTGCTTGAGCCTATCCAGCACCGTGCGCAAGGCCTGCCTGGAATCCGCGTTGGACATGCCAGGCATTTCACTCAAGAGCCGCGTGCGGCCGGAGTGCACAAGGAAATCGAATGCACCGGCCTGTTCAGCGCGCGCCATGTAGCTGGCGCCATGGAATATTTCCGTGAACTCCTCCAGGTTTTCGGGGGTGGGCCTGGGTTGCCGGAAGGCTATCCGGCCCGCGGCCATTTCACGAATCGAACCCATTACGGCCGTTGCGGGATCAAGCGACGTGCTGCAAGAGACGAGGGTCGTCACTCGCCTGTTCGCCGGGGACAACTGCAAGCCGTAGACGGTCGGAAGCCCCACGTCTGTCGTGGCATCGAAAAACATGTACTCCAGTTCCTTGCATGCACGCTGGTACCGCTCCAAAAATGAGGCCAGCTCTCCGGAGAAGAGATCGAGTTCAAGGCGCGGAAGTGGAAGCTGCTGGAGCCAAGTGAGGCTGATGGCATCGCGCTCCACCACCTCCAGAATGCCCGCCAGCAATGCAGACTCCAACGTGGTGTGTGCGGCGCAGCCGGTGGAGATCGGAAACCAGATTCGTTCGCCCGGCCCTTCGATTCCGGCATAGAGATAAATCATTATCACCGGCAGATAGACCTGCCTGCCGTCAAAAAGCGAGATACCTTTCACCCATCGAATTGGAAGGGCCTTATCCGGCAACAGGAGAGGGCATCTCGGATTTGAGAGTTCGTTGGCGCTGCATCGAGGAATAATCGAGAGGTCCAGTGCCGCGCCTCCCAGTTCATTGGCGCTGGCGCGGATAAACTGGTCATCGGTCAAAACGCAGGCGCAATATCTCTCCAAGGCTTCCGCTTTTGCCCGGACAGCGGCGGCAGGCTCGCTCAGGCCAACTCCCGCTCCCTCCACTGATTCGCGCACATGGGGACCGCGCCGTTTCCTGCCCACATTGGACCAGACCTGTCCCACGTCGCCGAGCCGCTCAATCCTCGTGAAAAGAAGCGGCTCGTCCGATGCGGCGCGAAAGCGCGTGAATCCGCCGAGCAACCCTCCGAGCGGTTGGAATAAACCATTCAATTTATCGGGTTGATGACCGGGATCCATAGCCCACCCTTGTTCGGTTCACGCAGAAGCCTTACGAATGTAGCGGAGATTCTATCGTTCAAATTTGATTTTCATAGAGCGTGAGCTACACAGTTTGGACATTGATTGGACATAAGTGGAAGAAGCTGAGGCAGGCTCTTGAACGGTTGTTTGTTTCCATAAACTGCGCAAAAGCCCGCGCGCCTTTGATGGCCTGACATGCCGCCAGGCCATCGCCACTTACGGAACGGCAAACGCCATAGTGGGAGTTTGGCCAACCTGAAGCTGCCGGACGGCTTTGCCGGCAGCCACATCAATGACCGTCACCGCGGCCTTATCAGGGCTGACCGCATACAGGGTTTTTCCATCGCCACTCATGGTAAGAGTATAGAAACGGACGTTCGTGGGAATGCTTCCCTTGGGGGACAGCGTTGCAGGATCCACCGCGGTCACCTCGTCGTACGCGCTGGAATAGACGTCGCCCGAGGTCGCCTGGTCGCCGAAAAATACGGTCGAGTTGTCCTTGGCCAGCAAGCCTTTTTGCATGCCCAGGTAGCGCTTCAAGTCCGTGGCCGGAGCAGCCGAGTTGACCCTGCCCTGCTGGCGGTCCACCACCAGGTGAGCGCCGTTGGCGGCGAACAGGCCGACCTTTTGCGAAGGATCCAGGAAAGCCAACTGCCATTGGCGCGACCGCGTGGTGCGCTCCGGGGTGGCGGTAATCCCTCTGGTCTTGGTGGTGGCGTCGGAATCGCCGAACGTGATGTCTCTTACCACGGAGCTATAGTTGCAAACCACGGCTGCCTTCAGGTCCTCCGCCGAGGGAAGTATCAGCATGCCCGGACAATTGGGCAAAAGGGCGTGCGCGGGCAGGAATTGCCTGGTCGTGGTGTTGAACGCCGACAGATAAAATTCCCCGTAGCCGAGCCAACGCCCCTTGAGCATGTAAATCCATTTCCCGGATGGCGCCATGGCCATTCGGGTCGGGTATGCGGGCATGGTCGCATTGACCGCATCAGGATTGGTCATGGAAGCCACCCGGTTTCCGGAGCTGTCATAAATCTCGAGGCGATTGTCTACATTCCCTGCGACCCAATACTGCGAAGTAACGTAGAGCGCGCTGCCGTCCGGAGCCATAGTCATGTCCGGCGATGTACCCGCCGTTATCGTGCGAATCACCGTGCCCTGGGCGGGATCCACCAAGAGGATGCTGGAGGTGGGGCCAAGTTTCTGGGTGTCGAGAACGTAGAGCAATCCCGACTTTGCAGCGCCAGTCTGCGACCAGCCGCTCCAGGTCCCAAGCAGCACCATCGCAATTAATGAAATCCATGTATGCACTTTGCGTGCTTTGCCTTTCGCCGTATCGAAACTCATAGCCATGAACTCCTTCTTAGGTTGCTGTCATCCAGCCTTTTAGGTTCGCATTGCAGCGTCTGTGCTGAATGTTTCCAAAATTATTTCACACCCAAGGTGATCAGGAACACCCCTGTTATCGCCAGAGCCACGGCGCTGGTGATGAAAGATGCCGGCCACCATAGCTGGGTTATAGAGTTATACCTACCCTGCTTTTCCTGGTCTCCTTTCGCTGCGAGATACAGCGCCCACAAGGGAAAGTTCCGGGACAATGCGTAAATTACCATGACGGTGATGCCCCAGCGAATACCTCCGGCCAACACCACCCATCCCATCACCAGATAGAGCGCATTGGTAATCCTGGTCAGGAAACCCGCGCCCAGACATAGTCCGAAGAAAACCGCCGCCATGGCTTCGGGCATCTTCACCAGCCAGATGCGAGGCACCTGCCAGGTTGACTCTGGTAGGTGCAGTTGAGTTAACCGGGCGGCCCGCAGGGCCAGGAGGAACGCTACCACACCGATGAAGACGTTCACCGCCGCCATTCGCCCGTTCACCAATCGCTGCATCAGGTTTCCCAGCCCACCCAGGACAAGCCCGCCGATCAAACCGCCTATTAGGCTGCCGCCCGTGTGGGCCAGGAGCACAACCGGCATCTTTCTCCCACCTGCTTCTTTCCCGTAGACCACGGGAATCATGGTCCCGGCCATGGAGCCCCCTCAAGGAGACCAGAGCGCCGCAATGCCGGCCCAAAAAGCCAGGCATCCCATGACCCAGAACGATCCCACGTGCGGAAACCAATAAGCTACAAATAAGGCGACGCAGCTCATGATTCCCAGCAACGCCAAGCGGCGGCGCCTGCTGGGCATGGTAACCGCGTAGGTCGTAGCTTCACAAGAGTGCGTCATAGGTCCCTAGAACCCAAATGGTCCGTTGCACGCGTTGCATGGCCCACCCGCGGTTACGATCGTGCACGCATAGGGCGCGCCAAAGGGGTAAACCGTGATCTGAATGCCCTGATTGCAGCCGTTGCTGCAAGGTGTGCCCCTGCAGGCGCTGAGATTGGTCGACGAAGTCCCAATGCAATCCCGATATGCGAACTGGGTGCCGTTTTGGCACTGGCAGGTGGTGGAGTCAAAGCAGCATCCGAACCACGCTCCGCCCTGGGTCGTACAATTCGGACAGGTGGAAACTCCTCCGGAGCCGCCGCAGCAGCTCGAGCTCCCGGAGCACAGGTTGCCGCACATCCCGCAGGTCGTCCAGTCGCAGCTGCCAACCGGAGTCTCGTCGCAACCGAGGGACGGCAACAGAGGTACAAGGGCCAGGCCGGATAGCGAGAGCAGCGTCTTTCCTATTTTGACCATTGCTCCGCGCCGGGAGAATTTCTGCGAATGTTTAGCCAGATATCGCGCTACTCGTGCGTCTAAATTGTCCTGAATATCCCGTTCGTCATTCATTTTGCTATCCTCGCGGTCCATTTCCGTTGACTGTTTTAGACTCCAGAGAATCCCCGTGCCCGGCCGCTGCCTGCCCCAAAGCGCGCTGATAGTACTCCACATTGCCGGAAACTCCCAGGTCGAGAGCATTCAGCAAGCTGTCGAGATGCTCCTTGCTGTTTACCAGGCCTTTGCTGCGCAAGATCCCCTCACGGTCGATTAGGAGAGCGTAGGGAGCGGTAAATACCATCATGCCGAAAGCAAAATCCTTAGAGAAGATGTACGGGAGGTGCGACAGTCCATGTTTTTTGGCGTAGCGTTTGTTGCTTTCCGCGTCGCCGTTGAAAGTGGCCAGCACCACGGAGATATGCCGCTCCTGCCGCACCAGGGCCACGATCGCCGGAGCGAGCTGCTCGCAGACCGAACATCCTTCGGATAGAAAGAGCACCAGCGTGTTTTTCTCGTTGGAAGGCACCTGTACCTTGTTGGCATAAATGTCTTCTATTTCGAATTTCTGAACTGCGCGTCCCACCTGTGGGCCTACTCTGGTTGCCTTGGCTCCAGCCGGCAAAATGCGCCCATGCAGGAGAGCAATCTGGCGAGTCATAACCAGAATAGCCACGCACAACAGCAACAGCAGGACCCAAGCCGCGATGTAAGAGCCCACAAAGAGACTCGACGCCATTCAAATACCCTCATCGATTAAGTTCGGTAAATACCACGTTATACGTTCTAAGCCTGTGAATATGCGCGAACAGCTGCCAGGCGACCAGCGCGGAGACGCCCAGGAGCATGGCATCCAGGCGCCTGAGCCCGGAGAGCGCCTGCGGCGAAGCCACTCTGAACCATCCTGCCGCCAGCATCGAAAACAGGACCAGCACTGTATTGCGAGCCACCAGCCACCAGCTGATCTCCGATTCGTCGTCGCCGGCGAAACATCCGCAGGAGATTTTGCGGCGGCCGCGCAACAGGTTGATGGCGATGGCGGCCCCGAACACGATAAAAAGAGCCATCGCGAACAGGGCAGCCGTAGCCAGCAGCGGTTGCTGCATGGCGGCCGCGAGCAACAGAACCAGCCCCAGCAGGCACTCGGTGACGGGAATGGCCCGGGAGAGAAGCAGCGCCACGCGAAGAGAAACAAGCTGAAATCCGCGGACCGCCGCTTCAAACTTGATCGGATCTCCCATCTTGGCAACGGCCGAGGCGAGCAGCAGCATTCCTGTGAATGCCTGGCAAGCCGTCATTAAGTAGCTGTTGCTGAACATGGAAGTCTCCGCCTCTTGACTTTCAGTCAAAAAAATACCTGTGGTCCTGTTGCCGTATTCAATACCGTGCTTTTATGGACGCGGCCATCGACTCGTGCGTCCGACCCGAGGTGCAGGATCACTGCTGCTCGTCGGCGTAGATCCTTGCGTCCCACTTGCTCAGAGTCAGCCGCGCCTTCTGCAGATCGGCAGAGCTCATGTTTCCGGTCAATTTGGCCAGCCGGTCTCCAGCGAGCTTGTCTCCCTGCTGCGAAGCCAGGTTGTACCAGATGAACGCATACACCGGATTTGCGGGAACGCCAATACCGAGTTCAAAGGTACGTCCAAGTGCCCGCTCACCCGGACCATAGCCGGAACCCGCAGATTGCCGCAGGTATCGAGCAGCGGTAGTAAGGTCCTGCGGCACCTCTGTGCCGGCTTGCAGCATGAGCCCCAGCCGCAGTGCCGCGATGGCGTTACCCTGCGCCGCGGAATCCGTGAATAATTGGACGGCGCGGTTTGGATTTTTCTGGTCTTTCTGGAGGAATATGCGGCCCAATGCCAGCTCCGCCCATGGATCTCGCTTGGCCGCTCCTTGATTGAACAGGCTGATGGCTTTGTTCCGGTCCTTGGGAACTCCCTTACCCATCAGGTACATTCTCCCCAACCAGGCCATTGCGTTCGCATCACCCAGATCCGCCGCTTGCTGGAACAAAGATGCTGCCTGCACGTCATCATGTAGCGCTTTCTGGGCCAGCTGGCCTGCGAATCTCAAACCGACCGGATCATTGGCAGTTGCCGCCTGCGTGATAAGCGCTATTCCCTGGTCATAGTCCTTGGGCACTCCCCGGCCATACATCATGAAGCTGCCCAACCACGCGCTGGCTTCCTGTGAGCCCTGGTTCGAGGCTGCCTTGAACCACCGGGCCGCCTCACTGTAATTTCTGGCGCGGTTGGGGCCCTGATGGTAAAACTTGGCCACTCTAATCTGCGCCTGTACGTCGCCGGCATTGGCGGCTGCGAGGTCTTTCTGGAATGCAGGGTTGGCGGTTGGGTCGTTTCCATTGCCGGGAGGGGCCTGCGTCCAGCCCGTCGACACCACGAGCGCCACAAATGCGCAGGTAATCAGGATTCCGCAAAACAACGCACTCTTTTTCCCCGGCACTTCGCGCATGGTTTCATTTCTGGTGATTCGCAACATTGTCTTGTTCCTCTTATCGTCCGTTCCGGGCGGCTCCGGGATCTGTTTGGTGCACCGCCGGATATGGCCGTGATCGCCGCCTCACGGCACCAGGTTGAAGTTCCGGCAGACCAGGCGCTTAGTAGAAGCAGCTGGTGCAGCCTGCGCAGAAGCAGGAGAAGCAGCTGGAGCAACTGGAGCATCCGCCGCATCCCGTGCAGCCGCAACTGCAGCCGGAACATCCGGAACAACCGGAACAACCGGAACATCCAGAGCAGCTTTCAATAGGGAGTACCTGATTCGTGGAGGCACCCTGCTGCGCATTTATCAAACCGGTAACGGCGTGCAGGTCAAGAGCATCCGTTGTCAGCGACAAAGCAGCGCTCTCCATGGGAGCGCCGACTGCACTGCTGGAAACCGAAACCACACGGACGAACGGAAAAATGCCTGTGATCTCCAGGGCGTAATGCCGTTCCTCAGTTCGCGCGCTGCCCAGTTTCAGCAGCAAGCTCCGCCGGAGGTCATCCGGCACTGCGTGTTTGGACAATCCTCGAGATGAGTTGCGAAAAGGCCAGAATTGTGTAGCAACCATCCGAACGCAAACTCCGAGGAACACGATGAAAACGAGTACGCGAGTGTGGAACTTCTTAATTGTGATCATGGCCACCCCAACAATCTTTTGAACCTTTGCGACGTAGCGGTTTTGGGATTTCCTCGCAGCTGTCAAGACTCACTTGCGGTCGGGTCACAGTCAGACTGTGATCTGACAGCATGTGGATTCTATTCTTTGATGACCACAGCGCAAGCAACTTGATGAGACACTTTGGATGTTGATTGGACAGATCTGGAATTTGCCGGCTTGCCCCGCGTGCGCGGACCCACCGCCACAGCTTCAAAGTTACGATCTGCTCGAAGTTCCTTTGGCGAGCAACCTACGCTGCTCTTGATGAACCTGGAAAAAGATCTTTGTGACCGATAGCCCAACTGGAAAGCAACTTCCTTGATGCTCTGATGAGGATTGTTATCAAGCAGGCCCCTGGCATACTCCAACAGCATTTCACTGCGCAACTCGCGAAACGTTCTCGAGGTCGCTTGTTTGACCGCTTTCTCGATGGTATGGCGTTCAACGCCGATCCGAGTGGAAAGCTCATTCAAGGATAGATACGGGGTGGAGCGCAGATTGAGTTGTATGCGGTTGAACAGCCCATTCAGATCGTATGACATCGATCTCTCCTCGTTCGCTCAATGTTCTTGAGAATCCATTTCTTGATCACTAGGCTTAAGAGTCGGCTTGCAACCGTAAGTCAGCTGTGCCTATGCTCGTTGATGGGTAAAGGAGAGTCACAGTAGTATTGAGACAACCACGTGTCAAGGTTTGTGAGTTAACTTTTGTAAATTTCGGAAGCGTCTAGTTCCATTTCGGGAAGGCTCGAAGCGTTAACGAGGGTATGCACCTATTAGACAGTAATGGTATTGCCCTGCTACTGATGCGGAATATGGCCTCCTATTCCCCACGAGCACCATAAGAGGGCATTGCTCCCACCCAAGCAGGCTATCAGGCCATAGAATGTTAAAGACTGCTCAAAAGCTTATGGATGGCCGTTATAGGCTACTTCAACAGTGAGCCATCTATCATGTCCAGCAAATTATGCAAGGCAGAAATACGCTCTTTGTCGGACATGGCTATGAGGTAAGCGCGCGCCCGCAGATAAAGCTCGGGACAATTGAGCCCTGCCCACCGGATCACGGATGGAAGAGAAGACGTCCAGCGCCGGCGCTCCACTTGATACGTATAGATTGCTTTGGAAAAAATTTCCGCCAACCGTACTTGTGCAAGCGCCCCGAATTCCGCCGCGTCCTGTCCCCGCTGCAAAATCCTCTCCGCCGACGACAGCGCCGCTCTTATCTGCTTGCGAGTGATGATGGCCTCGGATTCGGGCACGCCCGGCGGCCCGGCGGCCCGCTTTTCCTGCGCGCTGGCCATCAATCGGGATAATTCGCCCGTGGTATCGAGAAGAATGCGGCCACCTGTGAGCGCATTCAGTAAAAAATTATTGTTGTTGGGGAAGGTCGAGTGCAGGCGGCGGAACAGCGGCGCCACAGGGGAATAGCAAGCGTCAATGTAAGTACTGCGGAACGGCAAGAATTCGCGTCGTAACTCATAGTGGCCGGGGGCTAAAACGCATATCACGTCAAAGTCACTGAGTTCATCGGCAGCGCCTGCAGCCCGGGAACCATGAAGCAACACACCCGCGACGGAAGGTTCATAAACTGCTTGCACCACGGCATCGTCCAACGGATCCCCAGTGAGTGCTTTTACGGGCTGGCGATCGACTGTCTGCATCGCGCGTATTATACCGAAGTTCCTTAATAGTGATGGCAGAACTCTTGGGTGAGGCCAAAACAGAAGCCTGGTTTATCTTTTCTGCAATTGCGGTTGTCATCCTCAATTGCTAGTCAAGCCCGGCTTCCAGGCTCAGTCACACTATTTCCGGTATATTTGCAGAAAATCTACTATCTTTTTTCGGGGGAAATCTTTGTATGGTAAAGGATCCGTGAAAGATCGGCGTTTCCACTGGCTAGTCTCGCGCAAGCAGATAGTAGTCCAGGGAATAATCGCGTCATCCTCGATCGGACGTTCCTCAAGGACTATCTCAACGGACAACTGGTCGCGGGGTTGGAAAATCCGCTCGTCGTGCGAGGTCTTGTGATTCATTATCGTATGGTATCAACATTGCGAGCTTGGCTGGCACTTCGGTCATCCACGTCCCATGCGCATTTCTGCTTTTCTTACGCTAACGTGAAAGTTACATTTTCTGCTTGTAATTTGCGTCTCGCATAGCTCTCGGCTGATGGCGAAACCGAGGCATTTCTGCTGTCCTTGCGACTTGTCCCGGTACCTGCGGCGGAAGGCCTCAAAGATGATTGGTTGCTTGTTGGCCGAATGCCAATGGCACTATCGCTACTTCAAAGGCAATCACAGCTGCCGCGTTACCGAGAATGGGGATTACCATTAGTTTTGTTAGTAAATCTTTCCGGTGTGCAATTGCTCATCATAATAGTCACCCGAAGGTTCAAGGGCGTGTCCTGCTTTCCCATTTTGGGAATAGTGGCCATCATTTCTCCACTTCCACTTTTCCGAGGGACATAGGTGAAGTAATATCTACGGCGCCGTTACATTGTCCTGGATGTGTTATCGCCGATCTGGTGGACAGGGCCCATTCTGGAGGATTCGTGAAGGCATCTCGACTATTTTCGGTCGTGACCATGGCAACCGCAATTCTCGCCTGCCTCTTCTGCGGCGCCGCCAGCGCACAGCGCAGTAACAGAACAACGGATCAGGCTGAATCCCCGCGATGGCGAAGCTATTCTCGTCTTGTGGTGGTCGATGTGGTTGTGAGCGACGGCCATGCTCCCGTCAAGGGCTTATCGAAGGAAGCATTTGAGGTTTTTGAAAAAGGACGCGAGCAGACCATCACTGGATTCGAAGAGCACACCATAGCCAACCAGTCCCAAGCCGAAAAAGCACGGCCGCTGCCCCCTCATACCTACAGCAACCAGCTGGCTCGCACAGAATCCATCAACATTCTCCTGCTTGACGCACTGAACACGCCCGTGTCGGACCAACGCGCTCTTCGCGTGGAGATGGCAGACTACCTTAGGAGCATCCCAGCCAAGGCCCCCATTGCAGTGTTCACCCTCGTATCCAGGCTGCGACTCTTGCACGGACTCACCGCAGATACCGCATCCCTCCTGGCAGCACTGAACGGGGCCAAGAGCCCGGCCAGCCCCTCGCCGCTACTCGAAGATCAGAATGGTTCGGACGCTTCCGTCATGCAGGCGGACGCGGCTGAACAACCTTTGCAACTGCTGGAACAGTTCGAGACCGAGACCACCGCCATCCACACCGACCTTCGCGTCCAGATCACGGTTGATGCGTTCAAACAAATTGCCAGATATCTAAGCGGCATTCCGGGCCGTAAGAATCTGATCTGGTTCTCTGGTTCTTTCCCGTTGAGCCTGGAGCCCAGTGAATCATCCGATGATCGCTTTCGTGGGCAGCGCGTCTACAGTGACGATCTGCGGCAGGTTGGTAATGACCTGGCAGCCGCGCGTGTGGCCGTTTATCCAGTGGACGCACGTGGCTTGATGCCGGAAACACTCTTTAGCGCGGCCGCGTTGAATTCTGCTTATGGAACTTCAACTCCGCGGTCATCAGGTAGGGGACGCGCCCTGCCCGGAGGCCCCGGAGCATTCGTTCACGACCACTCCCAGTTCTTGCGGCAGACGGACGCAGAACACAACAGTATGAAGCAGATCGCCGAAGAAACCGGAGGTGCGGCTTTTTATTCTACCAATGGCTTCAAGGAAGCTTTGGCGGCGGCCCTGGAAGATGGTGCAAACTATTACACTTTAACTTACTCACCTGATAATAAATCGTTCGACGGTCGCTTTCGCAATATAACTGTGAAGCTCTCCAGTGGCAATTACCGTCTGGCCTACCGCCGCGGCTATTTTGCAAGGGTGCCGGAACTCCACAATCCAAAAGATGCCGACGCGCTTCTAAGTCCGTACAATCCCGGCATCCAGCTTGGCGCTCCTCCTTCCTCCCAGGTTCTGTTCCGCATCCGAGTTCTGCGTGCAGACGCAACATCACGTGTCCAGGCCGGTCCCGCAGGCCTGATAAAACAGACTGGGCAGGTGGAACGCTATCTCCTCGACTATAAGTTGGAGATGCCGAACATCGGGTACAGATTTGATACTAGTTATCATCTTGGTCTGGAGTTGGTGGCGATCGCTTATGATCCGGAAGGAAAGCCTCTGAACATCGCCAACGCGGCATTCCAACTTCACCTGCGGCCCTCCGAGTATGAAAAGCTGGTGAACGAGGGGTTACCTCTGCACCAGGAAATTGACGTGCCGGTGAGGAACGCGTATCTCCGGTTAGTCGTGCACGACCTGTTGACTGACCTGTTTGGCTCGATCGAAGTTCCCCTGCACTCGAGCGCGCTAACAGCCGCGAGACGCGGCCGGGATTTCGGTCGCCCTTTTCGGTATCGACTCGGACAAGTGCCGCAAGCAAAGAGGAACGCGAAATTCAGGATCCTTGAATCGAGTTAATCATGGAATGGATTGCCGGCTTTGTAATTGCCACAACCGTTGGGCTGACTGGAATGGGTGGGGGCAGCTTTACTGTGCCGATTCTAGTGCTAGCTGGCCTGCCGACTGCTGAAGCCGTGGGAACCGCCATGCTATTCGCGGCCTTCCTACGCCTGGTTGCCGCGCCGATTTACCTTCGGCGCAAGCATGTCCATACTCGATATCTGGCGTCGCTGTTGATAGGGGCGGTCCCCGGCGTCCTCGCCGGAAGCTGGGCGCTGCACTCCCTCGGCGCTTCGTCCTGGAAACCAGCTGTGCTGTTGGCTGTGGGGTTGATGCTGGTAATTTCTTCGCTCCTGAGTTTCGTTCCTCGCCTGCGAAAGCCGGATTTTGCGCGAAGAAATACTCCCTGGCTGGCTTTGCTGGCCTTGCCCATCGGCATGGAAACAGGCTTCTCTTCCGCCGGGGCCGGCGCGCTCGGAACAGTCCTCTTGCTGAATTTTTCGGAAATGCCAGTCGCACAAGTTGTCGGAACTGACATTTTGTTTGGGATTGTTCTGGCAATCGTCGGCAGCGCATTCCATTTAGGCTGGGGTTCAGTGCACACTGAGACTCTGCTGCGCTTGTCGGCTGGCGGACTGCCAGGTGTGCTCTTAGGCTGCGCTTTGGCGAGACACATTGCCAGCGCCAAACTTAGAGCAGCCGTGGCCGTGGTCGCGGTTGCATTGGGATTGCAGCTCGTTTTGATGGCTGGCCGCAGCTTGTGGGAAAATCGGGTAAAGCATCGTGATTCACAAGTGATCGTCCTTCGAAGCGGCCTCCTATAGGCTCAAATGAATACAGCAAGCGCCTTGCGGAGGCAGATGGCCGTGTTAGGCTGATCGACACCAAGTCGCGCACTGTGCAAGCGATGCTGGGTGCGTAGGTCCGTCGGGAACCTTTCCGCGCTTGACCTTTTGGCAGCGATTCAAGCTGCTCATTATCGGGATTGCAGTCGCCGCAGTCGCGGCTGCGGTCCTGGCCGCTGCACTGACACTCGGCTCAATACTCGCAGGTGTCCTTCGGATAGCACTGGTGGCCGTGATTGTGGCTGTAACTGCGCCGGTCCCTTTCGCCATCACGACTTCTGGCCCGCAAGAACTTCCGGTTATCCCATAACACGCCCTCGAAATCGGGTCGAGTAGTTCCGGTTGTGAGCGAAACTCCGCATGAAGAGGAGGGCCTGCGTTCCCACTTTCTCGTACAGCTCGACGGCGCGTGCAAGGGGCAGGCCACCGGTGAGACTTTCAAATTTACAGGGCAAACCCGACATTGTCATCCGCGTCGAGGGGAAGGACGTTTTCATCGCTGAGTGCAAGTTCTGGAAACGTGAAAAGGTCTTTCTTGGAACGATAGAACAGCTCCTTTCCTATCTGAGCTGGCGGGACACAAAGGCCGTGGTCCTCGTGTTCAACAGGAATGCCGATTTCACTGCCGTTCTCTCGAAAATTGCCGAGATCACGCAAAAACATAACAATTTCAAACGCGCACTCGGCAAGTCAGACGAAAGCACTTTCCGATATGTTTTTGGACAGCCGAATGATGCGAACCGCGAGATTGCGCTGACCGTAATGGCATTTGATATTCCATCGGCGCCATCACCCGAGAAATAAAATCTCCCCCTCCTGCCCGTGCCCGCCACTTCACGGTCCGTTGCATGCCCTCCCCAGTCACCGAGGTTGTTCCCCGGCACGCACCTTTGCGGCCTCTTGTTTCATCGACCACTGTACCCGCTCCGCGATGAACCCCGCAAACGGCCGGATATCCATGTCTATGCTGGCGCTGTCCAGCGCCTTGAGATACGCCTTGCGGTCCTCAAGCCGAACCACTGTCCACGGATAACCGCCTGACGCCAGCATCGCGTTCATGAAGAACCGCGCCATGCGCCCGTTGCCATCGGGATACGGATGTATATAGCCGAACAGCCAGTGTCCCAGCACAGCGCGGACGCCGGGTTCGGTTTCCTTTTCGAGCAGGTCGAACAGCTCCGGCATGGCGTCGCGCACCGCTTCCCATCGCGGTGGCACATAACGCGAGGTCCGCAGGTAAACCGCGTCATTCCTGTAGCCGGCGAGCGCGCCGGCCGGAATCAGCCCCGCCGCGACGCTTGGCTGAAACAATTCGCGGTACCAATCCTTGTGAGCGATGCGCGCCAGCGTACCGGGATTATCGCCCGCGATTATTTTTTCAACTGACGCTTTTACGCTCTGAAAAGCCTGAAAGTATCCGCGCGCCGCCAGCGCGTCGCGATCCCTGCTGTCACCTTCATGATGCTCGGGGTCCCAGTCCCCCCGCTGCACTCTTTCGATCAGCGCAGGCGTAACACTGTAGCCCTCGATGGACAGCGAGTGATAGGCATCGCTCTTATAGATGTCATCCACAAAACCGAGGTACTTCTCCCTGTCTTTGGGAAGGCCCGGCGCTTTCGGAAATACTTCAACGACCGTGCCGCGCATCGATTCCCACATCGCGCGCATGCGCGTGACAATCGGTGATTTCGCCGCGGGAAGCGCGCCGAATGTCTGTTCGGGCGCGAAAGGATCGGTCTCGCGGACAATATATCCCGCCGCCTTCATTGTGCTGACAATCTCGTCCGCCATGGTTGCGCGGCCGGTGCGGCGCAACGCGCCGGCGAGCTGTCCCGCCTTGACGGTCCGGCCGCCATCCAGAAGATGCCGCAGCACGTCAGACGCGTCCCCAAGGTTTGCAAGGGCAACCTGCGTCTCGATGGGATTTCGAGCGAAGAATGCCTCCGGTGCCTTGACCAGCGCCGCCGCCGGCGAAAACAGGCGCAGGCCGTTTCTCAAGGCTAGATCCGGTCCGGCTGGCATGTCAGCCTGCTTCAGGTCATAGAGAGACGTGCCGAAAAGCAGGTCCATGCTGTGGTTTGTGGCCTTGGGGCTGTAGATCACCACCTGCATTGGAATGACCGTGTTTTCGGCGTGAAGGAGCAGCGACTGCTCGGGCGACAGATGCCATTCTTCTCCAAAACGGTCGTCACCGTAACGGGCACAGAATTCCCAGAACGATGCATACCAGGGCGTGCTATCGCCCGCGTGCGCGCCCGGACTCGATGAGATTAGCCAACCCTTCATGACTTCCTGCAGAAATCCGTTCTGAACCAAACGTTCCCTGTGCGTGCGGCTGAGATCGTCCGACTTGAACACACGCCGCCCTCCCTTCTGGAGGTCTTGGAGCACTGCCAGGGAGTCGGCCAGTTTTTCATTCGGTGTCGGCATAGTGCGTTCTGTATGCTTACAAGCTTTTCATGCTGTACTAAGACAAGCATATCATGTTGTGCATTTACAAGCAAATTATGCTTTACGCTTACAAGCAAATCATGCTGTTGTGATGAAAATACAGCCGGTTAGTTCTGTTTCTTGTTTGTAAATATAGCGGCGATTCGACCCACTCTTAGCCATCCTTAATATGTAGGCGTCGGAGTGGCAGCCATGGCCATGGAAACCCTGCAAGAAACGGCCGCGCCCATGGGCGTCAAGACCTCCCGCATCGTTGAAATCACCGATGAGGATGAGACCATCATGATCGTGTTTGTTGCTGTGGCCTACATGGCCAGCAGCGCCATGGTTCCGGCCACCGCCAGCAGCACCATGATGATCACCACCACCAGCATCATGCTGGCGAACAAGAACAACACCGTCGGCGTGCGATGAGCGCTGCATACCAAGAAACACCGGTTGCAATGGGACGGCATCACCATCGAAGCCGCAAGGGCTGCAGCTTCGGCCCAGGCACCTCGCTCCAGCGCATAGCGGGCCGGAATCGCGGAGGTAGCCGTGTATCCGGCCAGGTCACGTGAATGTGTTCGCTATTCGCGAATCGCGAATGTAGAATAGACACATGAACCTAAAACCACAGGATGTCATGGTGGTCCTAAAGCTATGTACCTACGCCACCTCGCGTCCCGCTATCTCTATTCTCGCGAGCGAACTCGCTATAAGCCCGTCGGAGGTGCATGGCGCTCTCAAAAGGCTTCACCGTGCACGGTTGTTACATGGGCCGGAAATGAGAGATAAACCCAATGTCTCAGCCCTTGAAGAGTTTCTCCTACACGGCTTAAAGTACGCATTTCCCGCCGAGCACGGACAGGTAACCCGCGGCGTTCCGACTTCATACGCCGCTGCACCGCTTAAGGGAGAAATCCTGCCGGGCGATGAATTGCCTCCTGTGTGGCCGTGGCCAAAGGGCGACACTCGTGGGATCGCTCTGGAGCCGCTCTACAAAACGGCGCCCATCGCCGCCTTGCGCGATCCGAGCTTCTATGAACTCTTGGCTCTCGTGGACGCTATCCGAGATGGCCGAGCCCGAGAACGCAAGATTGCTGAACGAGAGTTGCTCAAGAGATTGCGATTGGTAAATGTCAAAGCATAACTTGGAACTCCTTACGGACGCCGCACGGCTCCTGAAACCGCTGCTCGGTGAGTTGGTATTTGTAGGAGGCTGCACAACCGCTCTCCTTATTACGGACAAGGCCGCTGCTGATGTCCGGCCGACATTCGATGTCGATGCCATTGCCGAGATCACCTCTTACGCGGCATACGCAAACTTCTCTGAACGGCTGAGGCAGCTTGGATTCGCCGAAGACACTTCCGAGGGAGCCCCCATTTGCCGCTGGCGTCAGAAGAAGACGACCTTGGATGTAATGCCACTCGATGAGAAGATTCTTGGGTTTTCAAATCGCTGGTACAAGCCAGCAATGGACGCGTCGGAGGAACGGGAGATAGAAGCCGGCCTCAGTATACGAGTCGTCAGTGCAGTTTTGTTTTGCGCCACCAAGCTGGAGGCATTTGCAGGCAGAGGCAAAAGCGATTTTTTAGCGAGCCCCGACCTCGAAGATTTGGTGGCAGTAATTGACGGTAGGCCGGAGCTCATCCAGGATATCCAATTGGCGGAGCGCAGCGTTCGTTCCTATATCGCTTCAGGAATTAGAAAGCTGCTTGCGACGCCCGCCTTTCTTGATGCCCTGCCTGGATATCTTCTTCCGGATGCGGCCAGCCAAGCTCGAGTTACCACGATGATGGGCCGCCTGAAACAGATTGCAGTGCAAAGCCAGGAGACTTAGACTCACTTACTGATCGAACCGGCCGGCGATCCCGATTTACGCTGAATACCAGCATTTTTTCGCCCTGCGGCGAAGCGAGCGGATCCTTGGGCCGCGGGTAAATTCTCTCAATCGAACGGCGCCACAGTGCTCGTGTTCGACTTCTTCAGCTTCGCCTGACAATTCCGTGCATGCGGTTCGGCATCACGTTGTGATCTTGGCTTCAAGAAAGCTCACAAAACCTACCGTCTCAGGATCTCGGTGGAACTCAATAGGAGTTTAGAAGGCCCGAAGATCCCCGTGTGCCATTTATCGCCGGGATCACGCCATTCGGCCAAGGAAATCATCGCCCTCGCCGGAGCTCTCCGCGCCGAAGCCGGCTGAAGCCTCTGGGAGTTCACCGTCCTTTAGCTGCGCCGCGTAAGCGCCTCGCTCCTTTTTGCTGTCGCGCACTGGTAGGAGCTCTGCGTGGCTCGGCGGAAACACGAAATGATATACAAAGTCTAGCCGTGCTTCCGTGAGGCGGTTTCCAACGACATCCTTTGTGTGCTGTCTGCAGAATTCGCAAAAGTCTTCCGCCTCGATCACCATCCTCTTGCTTCGGCCTGTTTCCATCTCTTGTGCCTTGAGCCAGCCTTGGGTGATCCATCCCTGCACCGTCTCTGGACGGACATGGAGCGCCAAGGCCAGCGTGTACTTCGTGAAGCTGTCCTTGCCCATCTTGGCGTTTGCTCCCAGGCGTTGGAGCATGTGCCAGACCGAGCTCTGCGACCGGCGCATCAATTTGGCGATTTCATTCACCGGATGCAGGTCGATCAGTTTCAGCAGGCGCTGCTGTTCCGGTGCTGTCCACACACGTTGCGGTCGTTTCGATTGGATTCCCATGCGCCGCACGAATCTTCGGCAAGCCCATCTTGGGTTCCCAGATTCCTCAACCAGTCGCGTAACCAAAGCACTCACTTCGGTTCCCACAGCGCTCATGTTTGCCCGCACGAGGTCGCGTGCCGCTTTCGACCAGCGACATTCGCGGCGGGGATTCCCAGAGTTTATCTCATTCATGTTCCTCAAGATTTCCAGAAGTAACAGGCCGAGGTACACAGTTCGGCAGCGGCAACCCACGGCCCCTGAACCTCCGGAAATCCTCCTTCATGTATATGTCGCTGCGAATTGCAGCTTTCGCCGGTTATACAGTGGCAGCGAAACAAGAAGTGTGTGATTTTCGGAGTTACTTCTGAGATTTGTTGTGTTGCGACTGGTGCTTAGCTTGGCCCCAGAAGCGCGTATGCGGGAACCAAAGCGGAGGACGCGGCAGACAATTAAGGTCCAGATTCCCACCATTCTAGAGGGTGTGCTCATTGCTTCTGATCCCCTCGAGGCCGGATTGTCGTGTGTGCTTCTGTGGCGCGAACTCTTACTGGGTCAGGGACTACTCTCTTAGAACAGAGAAAGTGAAAGTGCGAGTTTTTTCGGTACTTCCGGCTGCACTCGTTGAGTAGAGATCAACGACATAGTGCTTCCCGTCTTCGATGAGAGAGGAGGGCAGTGAGAACATGAGCAGCATTCTTCCGCCCTTTTGCTCAGGCTTCAAGTCATTCTCGCTCAAGATTTCTCGCTTTTCGGAGATTGGCCGCAAGGCCGCGCGGTATAGCGTACTCCGGTCGCCGCTGACCGGGAGTTCGAGAACCACCAGAGCTGTATGCGGAGGCACCGAGACGACCGGCTCTTTCCCGCCATTTTGCCCGCGCACGCGCAGATCGTCGGGCGTCAGCCGGCTGGCGATGAGAATTGCTGCGCCCTGCTGGGTATCGAGGCGGTGCTGCAGCTTGGCGCGCTCGGCTTTTTCCTGCGCAAGTTGTTTGTTGATGCGTTCGATATTCGCTTGCTGCTCAGCCAGATCACCGCGATATTTGAGCGTACCCAGAATCCAGCCAGCCGCTATCAGCGACAGCAATGCCAAAGCATATTTGGGCATGCTGTAACGCCACCAGTAGCAGGACCGTAGGGATTCTCCCCAGCCAGCTAGCCGCGAAACTGGCCGGCATTTCAACAACATTGAGGCGCCAGCGGGGCCCCCGTCCGCTGGGCTTGCGGGGAGGGTTTCCAGCAACAGTTCTCTTCCGTTCCCGAGGGCCACTGTCGCTGTTGACCGGGCGATGCCCTGCCACTCCGTATAGTCGACCCAATGCGTGGCCAGCAGGAGCTTTTCGCCTTGATCCTGCATCCAGAATTCAATCAGCTTGACGCCCGCCTGAATCTCAAAGCTTTGTGTGCTTTCGCGATCAACGTCCAGCCGGGCGCGCTCTGCCCCGTGGACCATCACCGTTACAACTCTGGGCGTAACTCGCTGGTGCAGCCCAGGGCCCCCGGCAACATGATCCATGATTGTTCGCCGCTCCGTTTCCGTGAGCTGTGGGGCTTCCTCTTCAGAGCTTCCTGAACTAGGGAAACCCAACGAGGGACGCTTGCGTCAGGTCGTTGCCAATGCCGTCCGGGCACATCCCGAGAAGGGCAGAATCATCCCGGAGCTACTCCAGTGGCGTGAAACGGAAACCGATGAATTTACCCGTAGAGCGATTGAAGGAGCTCTCGTTGATGTCGATCCCATCGCAATTCTAGGCAGGGTGCACCAACAGATTACTGCGCCCAATCAGCTCACGGAGGTATATCGCTATGTATCAGATCGATTACGGCATCGATTGCGCAACTCAATGTTTTCGGCGCAAGCGCAGGCAAGCCGCCTGAAGAAGTTGGTGTCGGCCGATCTTGGAACGGACGTCCAGACGACAATTGCAAAGTTGAACGATGCCATGGTTTCGCTGGCTAGGGAACTTGCCGCAACGGATGTTGATCCTGAGTATTTTCGCCAGAGGTCCGTTGCTTTGGCGGACTGGCTTAGGCAGCTGAACTCGCGATATACAACTCAATACAGCGCAGTGAACTTGCGGTTGATCAATGCTGATGATCCGCGACTTCGGGTGTTCGCGAACGATTACCTTCTGGACACAATTTTCTGGAATGTTTGGCTAAATGCGCAACAGGCGATAGGAGTTAACTGCGAAATCACGATAGTATTCCAGGTTTCGGAGAAGGAACTCGAACTCGTCATTTCTGACAACGGCGAGGGATTTCCCAATGAACTGAAGGATGTGGTGTTTCAACAAGTGTACTCAACGAAGAACCACGGTCGCGGTCGCGGACTGCTCGAGATCCAAGACGCTGTGGAGCGCCTCACCGGACGAGTTGAGCTATATGAGGCGAATCCGTCACAATATCGAGTCCGCATCTTCCTGCCCCTGGATGCGCAATGAGTTACCCTCTCACTCTTCAGCCTCTTGTCATCGAGGACGATGAAGGCGCGAAAGATGCTTACAAAGGCATCTTCGAAGCGATTGCCGCAGACTACGGCGATCTTCCCTTCGCTCCCGCTCCTCCCTGTTTCGCCTTTTCTTATGAAGAGGCAAAGGAATATTTGGACGGCAGCAAGATCTTTCATGTTGTCATTCTTGACCTACGACTTCCTGAGAAACCGAAGCTGCCGCCGATCGATGGCACTGAACTTGGCCTCAAACTCCTGACTCTTTGCGTCGACCGAGATCACTATCCGATCCCTGCGCTACTAGTGATAAGTGGCCACATCGGTTCAACTGAGCAGACTCGCATGCAGGAAACGGTTCGTCAGGGTTTCTACTATGGCCGCGCTTTCGTGAAGACGTACGAAGGACTCGAGGACGAGATACGTCGAGCTTGTACGGCGGCACTTCGTTATTGCTCAGTTGGCGTTCACCTTCGCGATGCGGGAGACCAGCAATGCCCGACCATTACTCCTCGTGAGGAAGACTTATTGCGTCGCTCCGTGCTGCAGCAGCAGGGAGGGATCGGACTAGACTTGAACTGGTGGTCGGCCCAGCAGTTCCACAGGGACATTGAGGGCCATGGCACCGCGGCAAACCCTTGGACTAAGGTACTGATGGGAAGATACTTATTGGACGGCGGACGCGGCGCATCCAGGCCTAAATTTTTCAAGTTACTGGCTGGATCCGATGCACAATTCGTTATAGAGAGTGCTCGGCATCTGGAGCAAAAACTGAATCACGTCAAGCTCACCAGTACTGTTGCGGCAAAGAGTAACGCCCTCATAGTCACCGAGAAGGTCGGGGCGCAAGATGCAAGGCCGAAGTCCTTGGAGGAATTTCTCGGACGAGCTCGCCCGGAACAGGCTTTTGACATCGCTCGTCAAATTACTAACCAGGTGCAACAACTGGGGGATCTTTTGCCGGAAAGCAGGCCGCTGAAGACAATTCTTTGGCCAGCCCACGACAGGACCTTATTGAGCGAACAATGGAATCAGTTTGGACCGGAAATACAACAACAGATAGGGTCCAACGTTGACCCGATCTCCCTCTACTCGGAACTGGTCGCGTGTGAAGACAAGCTGCGAGTTAAAGAGCGATCTCTTGTTCACGGCGACCTGCACATCAGGAACGTTGCTCTCGATATTGACGGCGATAAAGCAGCCGCTTATATCTTCGATCCAGGTGTTATCAAGCGGAGTGTTGCCGGGCGAGACCTTGCTGTGCTCGAGGTGTCGGTCGTTCTGCATCAGCGGATTGATTTCGACACCTTGTCTCAAATCTGCTCGGTTCTTTATGGTTCGGATCCGCCGGTCAAGGAGAGTGTTGGATCTATCGTCAATCCGGTGGGAAAAAACATAGTCGAGTTTATCCGAGGGCTGCGGGACGCTGCCAGAGCTTGGAACGACCCGGACGTATATGCTCTGATGGTCTTTGATTTTGCGTTGATTCAGGTCGGGGGGCTGGCATTCGGATCTTCCGGTAACAAGATTTGGGACCAGCGCTCGGCAGTATATTTATTGGCCGTTGTTGCCGATTGGTATCTGAGACTGCGACAACCGAGTCAAGACAGGGGGGAAACTTGATTGGCGTAGTGAATCGATAGCCCGGTTTGCACAGACCAACATTTAACGTTTATGAATTTGACCTTCCGGGCCATACTCACCTCCCGTTCTGCTGGACTGAATATGGTGACAAGCGTGGACAATGGCCAAACTGCGCATTGCGGGCAATCCCCTGCGGCGCAGTTCAGTTGACGACCTCCTCTACTCGCTTCATCGCCTTCGGTTATCGCTCGACCCCGAAGAGGAGCCTTTGAACGGCCATGCGGAGGACGAACGTTCAGATCCAGCTTGCCGGGCCAAAGTGAACGGTGCGGAGCATTATTGGAATCGTCTCCCCAGTTGACTATGCCCGACCGGCGCCCCCGGCGCTAACGGTTGTCGAAGCACTCCACCCAGAGTTCGGAGTCAATCTTGAGAAGACCGATCTCGACAAATGCGGGCTTGGCCGTTTGCTCAATGTAGAACGGTCGGCTGAAACAAAACGTGCCGGGATTCAATACGCAGTACTTTTCCATTTCGCGAAACCGCTTGCCCGTCGCTGACCAGCCGCGATTGAGATCCCGTCGTAAAATACGTTCGCCTCCAGTCCATCCACTGCGCCGCCAATCGAGTGCGCTATGAAATGCCCTTTGTCCCAGCCTTGACCGAACATTTTCTCAGTGGCCCCTACCCAGCCCTTGAGTCGATAGTCGTCCCGCGCGGCAGTCTTTGGTCGTGACCGGCCCAAGGCAGCAACAAGCTCGGGTTAGCCTAACCCGTTGATTTTCCTGTCTTTTCTTAGGCTCGTGGCTATCTGTAGATACCGCGATCCAGACCGGACACCAGTTTCCCCAGCGAGATCTGAAATGCAGCGCAAATTCGGAGTAAGGTCGTGACCGTGATTGGTCTACCCGCCTCAATCTGTTGCCAATGACGCGCGGAGAAACCAAAGGAAATCATGTCCTCTTGGCTGTGGCTGCGATGTTTGCGTACCTTCTTCACTCGTTGCCCGAGATTCCGGAAAAATTTAGCTTTGTCTACCACGCATTGTCTTGTAGTCCAACACGTGCAAAATCACCACGAGCAGATTAGCGTGGACTGTGGCATAATGATGACCTGGACTGCCTTACTAGCAGCGCTTACGGCCGCAAAGCGGTGGTGCTCTGACAGTCTGAACGACCTCGTACCGTCGAGCCCATGGCCTCTAGACCTCAAACCGAAACCCCAGTGCAATCGGCCTGTGCCTCCACACCACTCCGCACGTTTGAGGACGACGAACTGATTAGGGATTTGCGCGGTGGAAATGGGGAAGCGTTTGCAGCCATCTTCAACCGCTACCACCGCCTGGTCCTGGTGACGGCCTTGCGCATTCTCGGGGACATGGGTGAGGCCGAAGACCTGGCCCAGTCCGTCTTCCTCGAAATCTATTCCAATGCAGGCCAATTTGACCCCAGCCGCGGCACCCTCAAGAACTGGATCCTTCAATATGCCTATCATCGCAGCATCAACCGCCGGAACTACCTGGCGCTCAGGCACTTCTATCATCAGGCAACGACGAACGTAACTGGTGAGGAGGATCCCTGGGTCACCCAGGTTTCTCCGCCCACGCAGGAGGCCACCCGGTTGGTCGACGAAGCCCTGGCTTTGTTGAACGACCGGCAGCGGCAGGTCATGGTGCTTGTGTTCTTTGAGGGCCTGAGCTTGAAGGATGTAGCGGAGCGGACTGGCCAGACCTTCGCGAATGTGCGCCATCATTACTACCGCGGCATACAGCATCTGCGCGATTCGCTGTCCACCCGTCGCGGGGGCGACGCCAAGCGCGTGGTCTCTGCTGCCCTCGGGAAAACCAGCCCCGCGCATGCATGATCATTTTCACGGAATATTCTCCGGCTGCCGGCCCCGAGGCCGGCCAGCAACCGGGTCGTGATCGGCATTTTACTTGCGAAAAAGGATCGGGGCTGCCGGGAACCGGACTGGCCAAGGCAGAAGCAAGCTTTGAAATCTCGCTTGACGTCCTCGTCCAGCCAGTTAAGCTTAAAGCCCCCCCGTCGATTGCTGGCAAACGTTGCCTTTTGCTCCGCAGCCGGTGGCTGCATTCCCGATTAGATTTCCACACTTTGTGGAACCCGCCACGGGTCCGGCTGACTCTCGTCAACGGTTTACCACAGGACAATAAAACCGAAAGCGGTGCGGCAAGCCCCGTTAGGAACTTGTAATCATGGCGACAGGAACCGCATTTGCTTGACCGTCCACTGTTTCCCCTTTTGGGTCTCTACATTCCGTTGACGGCCCTCACATTTTTTTGGGGCCCGCCCGGACCCGCTTTTAGTCTTGAGTGCGTACCGCCACCGGGAGGATTCCTCATGCTCCGCTCCCTGCAACCCGCCGTGAAGCCTCCGAAGTTACACCTGGCGATCTCTAAAGATGGCGGTGTCATTTTTGATCCGGAACGCGACCGCCTGCTGAAACTGAATTCGATCGCGGTTGAGATGTGGATGCTGCTTGTTTCCGGAGAGAGTGAGTCGCAAGTTGCCCGGCACATGGCTGCCCGGTATGCCGTCGATCCAGGGCGCGTGCTCGAAGACCTTCACCAGCTTGTGGCCAGTGCGGCCGAATTGGGACTCACTCCCCGGGGTGTGCTGCTGGCTGAGCACGCTGGGCTGCCGGCCGTACACAATACGCAAGCCGCATTTCCATGGTATGCGCAAGACCCGGCTGTGCCGCGGCCCCATCCATCGGCTCCAAGTGTGCTTTTTGCGGTTGTGGGTTTGGCGCTATTTGACTTTATTCTCTCCTTCTTTTCCATGGATTCCCTGTGTGCCTTCGTCAAGGCCTGGCCGGTCAAAAACCAAGCCGTCAAGGACCAGCCTGATGTAATCGGACGGCTGTGCGCAGCCGTGGAGCGGGCGTGCGTGTGGTATCCCAAGAAAACCCTGTGTCTTCAGCGGTCGGCAGTGACCACTTGCCTGCTGCGGAGCCGGGGCATTTTCGCGCGCATGGTCCTGGGGGTGCGCCCCATGCCCTTTGTGGCCCACGCATGGGTCGAAGCCGAGGGGTCGGTGGTCAACGATTTTCCGCGGGTCCAGAAGTTTTACAGCTCGGTGAGTTCGTATTGAGCACGCGAGGGCAAGACAAGCGAGGCAACAGCATGAAATTGCAATGCGGACTGCTTTACGTCGATGGCCGCGCAGCCCGTCTGCCGGAAGCGGCCCGGGTTCTGGGGGAGTTTGCTGCCGTCCCGGCCGAAACCCGGGGAGAATTCGCAGACGGCCCGCTGATCATGGCCTACCGCGGTGACCGGATCACCTGGGAAGAAGAGAGCGAAATCCAGCCGTTCAAACACGGGCCGTACGTCATTACCTGGGATGGCCGCCTCGACAACCGGGAAGACGTCGCAGCCCGTGTCGGACTCACCCCGATGCAATCGCTTCCCGATCCGGTCCTGGTGGCCAACGCCTACGCCGGAATCGGAGATTCCATATTCAATGATCTGATCGGAGAATTTGCTTTTACTCTGTGGTGCAGGCGTTCCAGGTCCCTGCTCTTTTGCCGGTCGGCCTGCGGCGCACGGCCGCTGTACTATTTGCCAGGCAAACACGCTCTCCTGTGGTCCAGCAGTTTTGCGCATCTGGCCAGGATCTCAGATGTAGAACTTACCCCCAATGAGAGCTACTTGCTCAATTACCTCCTGGCTCGCCCGCTTCCCCAGCAAACGCCCTTCCTGCAGATCCAGGCAGTACAGCCCAACACTGTTCTGCGGTTTCACGATGGTGGCGTGAGGGCTTGCCGCGAGCTTTGGAGCCCGAGCACGGTCCGGCCCCTTACGGACCGTTCGGACCAAGAGCACGAGGAGCATTGTCGCGAAATCCTGACCCAGGCGGTTCGCGTTCGCTTGCGTTCGCGCCACCCGCTGTTTGCGGAACTCAGCGGGGGCTTTGATTCCTCCTCGGTCGTTCTCCTCGCCGACCAGCTGCTGCGCGCGGCGCATGAGCCTCCCGAGCGCCTGCGGACCGTGTCCTATGTCTACGAGCAGTCGGAAAGCTGCGACGAGAGCTTTTTCATCCGGTCTGTCGAAGAGCATCGGGGAATTCCCGGTATTCGTATCAGCGAACAAGAGCAGCAGATCACCCTGGGATTGCGCGATATCGAATTTACAGGGGTCCCCAACCCCTTACACTGCTTTCCGGGAAAGCATCGGGCTCTGGCAAAACATCTCTGCAAGCACCAAGCCCGGGTAGTCTTGACCGGAAGCGGCGGGGACGGCCTGTTCTGTAGCGAGCCTGACGGCGCCGCCCTGGTTGCCGATGAACTATTGCAGGGAAACATCCGCGAAATGCACCGGCAATGCCGGACTTGGAGCCGCGCCACCGCCAATACCTACTTCTCTCTACTGCTGAAGCGCGCGCTTCCCCTGGCAGTCTCCTCGATTTTGCGGCTTGCGCCTGGCGGTCAGAATGCTCCCCCGCCCGAATGGCTTCATCCGCGATGCAAAAAGAACATCCGTGACGATTCCTGGCAGATTGGGCCGCCGGGGACCCGCCGCACCCCCGGTTTTGCCGCAAAACTCAACCTCATCCACTTGGCGCTGTCGCACCTTTCCTCAGGCTATTTCGGCGAATACGGCGCTGTCTTCGTCACTCATCCGTACCTCCACCGGCCGCTCATTGAATTCTGCCTGGCCGTGCCTCTGAACCAGCTGGTCCGGAATGGGCAGGGGAGATCTCTGATGCGACGAGCCCTTCGTGATGTCTTGCCCCCAAGAATCCTCCGTCGCAACAGCAAGGGATCGGTGGATGAGGCCCTCTGCCGGGCGGTGCAGCGGGAATGGAACGAATTCGACCATCTCTCCCGGTGGCAGGTCTGTGAACGTGAACTGGTCGATCCGCAGCGGCTTCGCCGGGAAGTGGAATTGATGAAGCTCGGCCTCCAGGCGCCCACCAACCGGATGGTTCGTGTCTTCTCTCTGGAGCGCTGGCTAAGGAGCTTGAGCCGCGTGCGCCACGATCTGCAGGTGGCCGCGAGTTGACGGAGGATTGCAGAGGTGTCCGTGCTGCCGGATGAAACGGTGCCCCTCCCGGCAAAGAGGGCCAAGCGGGACACGAGTTCGCCCGGACCGTCCGCCAAAGGTCCGGGATGGAAAGAATGGGAAATTGGCGGAGAAAGGAGGAGTCATGTACGAAAAACCAGCATTGAACGTGGTTGGAGTTGCCAGTGATCTGATTCAGGGCGTGGCAGGCGAATTCCTTGACCCTGACAACATCACGCCGAAAGTGACTCCGTGCTCGAGCAAACTCGAAGAGGAGTAGTGGACCATCGGAGCCGGCCGGACCGGCCGGCTCCGCTCGTGCTCCTCTGTCCAACTGTTTCAAGCCGGGTGGAGAAAGGAGGAGCCATGTACGAACAGCCGGCCGTAAACCTGATTGGGAGCGCGAGTGACCTGATCCAGGGCGTAGCGGGCGAGTTTCTCGACCCTGACAACATCACGCCCAAACTGACCATGCTCTCCAGCAAGCTCGAGGAAGAGTAAACCGAGGTTGCGGAGCCGGATTCGGTGGCCCTCCGCCAGAGTCTGCAACTGCTCCAGCCTTGGAATGCGACAACTTTGCAGTGCAAGTTCGCGCGTTCGCGTACCGTCCATTTGCATTACAAACGGTGGCTGGGCAGTGTCGAATTCAGGAGAGAAAAAGCCATGTACCAGAAGCCAGAACTGAGTGCGGTAGGAACTGCCAGTGAACTGATCGCAGGCGTGGCGGGCAATTTCGTTGAATCCGATATTGTCACCCCGGGCTTTCAGTCGTTGCTCTCCAGCAGGCTCGACGAGGATTAGCCGTCGAACCGCCGCAACCGAAGCCTGCCCGGTGCGCTCTCGAAGCTCCAGCAATGCCGTACTTTCGGCGGATCAGTCCGGCTTCCCCGCAGTTAAGACGTTCTCCTGTTGTCTGCGGAGTTCGTGCCATCTGCGGTACTGTTCCACCTTGGCAGCGTCAGGATCCTCATTCCCCTGGATCCAAAAGCAAAACCAGTCCACATCGCCTTGCTGCGCGGTCATGCGCTCTCCTGGCCTCACCGGGGCGTGTTCGGCTTCGGGGAGCCATATCAGTTCCACTGGTTTTCCCAGATTCCGCAGGCCGGCAAACCATTCCCAATTATTCAGCAGAGAATACGTCCGGAATCCCAGGAGCCGGACCGGTGTATGCACTTTTTCGAGATTGAAGCCAGTCGCCCGGCTGACCCAGGATTTCAGGCCTTCTCCGAAAGGAGCGGCTCCGTTGATCCTCTCGTATTCGCTCACTGCATTGCGGCCCAGATTGAGGAACGACATATACTGCACATAGGAGCTGTCCATGCCATCAGCGATGGCCGCGGCAGCGAAGTGATACTTCGAAAACGTGAGGGCATAGCGGATGTGAAAGCCGGTGCGGCTCCATCCCATGAGGCCGACTCGCTCACGATCGATCAGACCCCGCTTGTCCAGGCAGTCGATCAGCCCCTCAAAAGTGGCCATGGCGCGCGGGCCTTCCTCCGTGGTGCCTTCCTGTACTTCGTCGCCAACCTGGGCGACGACAAATCCCTTCGCAGCCAAGGCTTGAGCGGCGTAACCCGCGGTCGACACTCCATCGATCCAAAACTTTGTTGCTTGCCATCCATGCGTCTGGATGACCAAAGGATACCTTTGCCCCTGAACATAGTCCGGCGGCAGATAGAGGCCGCCTTTTGCCTCATGCGAGTCGCTGGCTTGCCAGGCGATCTCCTCCACTTTTCCCAACCTGAGGTTCCGGAACTGAGGATTCAGGTCCATTAAGACCGACTTCTCGTGTGTTTTGCGATTGACGGCCACCAGGCGGGGTGCCGTATTCATATCTTGCTCTTCCAGCACCTCAAGATCACCACCCGCTTTCGCGCTGTATTGGAGCGGATCGATTTGTTCCCACGTTTGAGTTGTCTTGCGGAAGGCCACCGGCGCGCCGGCTTTTCTCCCCGTGGCGGACGTCGGTTGCAGGAGCACCGAGTTGGATCTGGAGCTTGCCTGCAGGAGATCTGAATTCCCGGTTGCAATCTTGGTTACTCTTCCGGTTTCAACCTCGACCTCGACCGCGAACAGGTTCGATTCGCGCTCGGACCGCTCCGCTTCGTCAGCCAGGTCGAGCGGGAGGTACGTCGCGGCTGCCACGACCGATTTTCCGTCCGCACACCACCATAGGTGCGGGCCGATGGCATTCATGGCAACTGGGGCATTGACCAGCGGCCGCACCGAGCCGCTGCGGGTATCGATGAGCAGGTACCGGGGAACAAAGCCGCCGCGCCGCAAGGTCACGATATCGTGAATCGCATTGTTCCACGGGTCCTTGTAGTCTTTCCAGAAATCCGGAAAACTTCCCGCGCGGGCCTTCAACACGAGGTATCTACCAGATTGCGATAGAAATAGTCCGCCCTGAGGCTCCGGTTTGTCGCCGTGAAGATCAATTGGCCTGGCGGGACCGCCTTTCCGCCTCACAAAAAGCTCAAAGGGATGAAGAATCCCGGAAGGATCCGAGCCGCGATCCATCATCAACTCGGTTAGCTGCTGCGTGGAAACCAGGATGCCGCGTTGCAGGGCCTCGCGTGTCAAGTATTTTGCTGCCGCCGGGCGGGCCAGGAACGCGACGGTGTTCAAGTCGGCCGTGGTGTCGAAAGCGACAATGCTGGTTCTATGCGAAGACAGCTTCGCCAGCGCCAAAGTCCTGGTGTTCAGCGAGTAGATTTGCGGCAGTTTCCCGGGCTGCTCGCCAATAAACGCGATGGTTTCATTGTCCCGCAGCCAGCGGACATCGTCGATCGCGGGACGGCTGGAAGAAGAGGCCCGAGTCAGCAGCAATTTGGGGCGGAGCGAGCGCAAGACATCCCGGCTGCGGAACAGCCACAGTGAATACTCGTTGGTGTTGTCCCGGATGTTTCCCTTCCGCGTGACCACGGTGAATTTCTGGCGGTCCGGTGAAAACTCCGCCGGCGGCCTATCCAGATATTCGGCCAGGCCATTGCCGGCCACGGTCATCGTGATGGAATCGGCGACAGTTACGGCCCGTTGCGCCGCATGCCCCGGCGAATTGGGCCGTGTTTGGGCCACGGCCCCTATCGCCGCCAGCAGAACTATGAATTGCGCCCACTGAAATAATCCCACAGTACGCGGCATGACCTCCTCGGAAAAACGGCTCCTATATCCCAGTGAATCCGATCGCAAGAACTTTTAGAATTCAAGTTTCAGCGCTAATTGCAGAGACCGGGATCCGCCCGTCTGATACAGGGGACTAAACCCGCTCCCGAATCCGGTCGTGTTGAGCCCTTGCCCAAACATGCTTTGGGTAGTTCCGAAAGTGTTTTGCACGACCAATTGCCCCGCTGCAGTGACCACGCCAAGGAAGCCTGATTGCGGTGAGAAGTTGGGGTGATTCAAAACGTTGAAGGCTTCAGCGCGCGCCTGCAAGCCTAGCCTCTCTGTCAGCCGAAAATGGCGCCGCACGGCGAGGTCGGCCTGGACCAGCGCAAATCCCCGGTAAGCGTTTCTGCCCAGGTCGCCTTGACGCTGGGCCGCTGGCACGGTGAGAGCCGAAGCGTTGATTTGACGTCCGCCCGGTATCGCGGAACTGTCCAGGTACAAAGGGACTCCGGGAACCAGGTCGGGGCGAAAACTGTAGTTTCCAAACCCGATATTGCGCAGGAAAAAGACGTTGATGGGTGGCGAGGAGCGCGCGGTCACGACCGGGTCCACGGACCACCCGGAGAGAAGGGTTCTTAGCAGCCGCGAATCCGCCCGGTTGGGTATGTCATAGTCCAATGCCAGCGCGCCGGTGTGGCGGATGTCGTTGTCCGAAGAGGCGTAGTCAATGCGCGGGTCCAGGAACTGTCCGGGTACGCTCACACCCGCATCTGTGGAGATGTTGTCGAGGGCATGGGCCCAAGTATAGGACGCAATGACGCCCAGCCCCTTGCTGGTCCGGCGCCGAAATTGCGCTTGCAGGGCGTCATAGCGGGAAAAACCGGCGTTGCTGACGAAGGTGACCTGACCAAAACCCGGCGGCAGATTGGGCTGCAGAAACAGCTGTGGATCCAGCAAGCTGTGCCCGGCTGCCCCGATGTACCCGACGGTGACCGTCTGCTGGGTTCCCACGGACTGCTCGAGAGAAAGGTTCCACTGCTCGGTGTACGGCGCTTTAAGTGTCGATGGAAACACCGTAATGGCCGTGACTGGTGGGTTTGCGGTAATGGCGACTGGCGTGGCATCGGCCGCGCTGAAGGGGAAAGGATGGCCGCCTACGAGCTTTTGCGAAAGGAAGGGAAAGTTGGTAAAGGCCGTTCCCGATGGTCCGTTCCCCAAGTCATAGAAGATGCCTGCCCCGGCCCGAAGGACCAGCTGGGTCTTCGGATCACTCCTGACTTCATGGGCCACGCCAAGGCGCGGGCCGAAGTTATTGACCGTAGCGTGGTAGAGCGGAGTCCCTGCCGGTGCGAACGAGAGAGTCTTCGGATTGTCGATGCCCTGAATCGCAAAGGGAGACAGACCGTTGCTTCCTAGAGCGTCGGGTGCAGGATTGTAGTCCCACCGCAGACCATAGGTCAGGCTGGTTCGAGAGTGGATCCTCCAAGTGTCCTGCGCATAGAGGGAATAGTTATTGAAAGCGGCGTTGACCGCGGCTCGGGCCTGAATGACGCCGATGGTTGCATTCGCCGTGAGGGCCGACTGGATCGTGGCAAATTCCGCCAATTGCGTGTACGCCGCCGGGCTGGTTTGCGGCGTCAGTCTCCTGTAGTCCAGGCCGAATTTCATCAGATGCCTGCCCGCTTGCAGCGCCACATTGTCCACGATGTTCATCTGGTGCTGCACGTTGCTGAGAATCCTTCCCACCGTCAAAATCGGATTTTGTCCATTCAGGTCCAGAGCGACTACCTCTTCACTGTCATTCGTGGTAAAGGGGCTGGGGAGAAGGGCTTGTACCCCGGACGGATCTGCTCCGGCAAAATTGTCCAGCTGGAAGGACCCGGCTCCGGAAACCCGGGTCCAGTTGAACCGCACATCCTCTGTTAGGTTCGGCCTGGCCAGCCACGCGAATCCGATGGTGGCACTCTGGTTGGTGGCTGAAGTTACCGCAACTGTGTTGAGCGTGCGGGCGCCGCCTCCTCCCCTTTGCTTGGTGTCGGAAGGGGCATTGTTGTAGCGTCCGAAAACGGAGAGAGAATCAGTAAAATGATGGTCGATGCGAATGCTTACGGCGTCCAATCCTGAGGGATTGGAGAATGTGTAATTCGCCGGAGCGAGGCCGTTGCCTTCATCCGCTCCGTTGGGCAGCGGATAGGCATTGAACAACGGTTGCCTCGAGGCTGGAGCAGCGCTCCTTATAGCCACCGTTGGAACATCGCTTAGTCCGGTTGTCGGCTGGCGTAACCTCAAGCCCTCGTACGAGAAGAAGAAAAATGTCTTGCTCTTGAACAGCGGCCCACCTAGCACGCCGCCGAAATCGTTTTGCCGGAGGGCAGCTCGCGGCAGAACCTTTTGATTCGCAAACCAGTCGTTGGCATCGAAAAAGTCGTTGCGCAGGTAGTCAAAGACATTGCCATGGAAATCATTTGTGCCCGACCGCGTCACGATGGAAACTTGAGCTCCAGGCGTCCGCCCAAATTCCGGCGCATAGGTCGAGGTCTGAATCGCGAATTCCTGCACTGCCTCCGTAGAAACCAGGGTGTTGGTTCCGCCTAAAGCACTGAAGGCCGGGAGCGACCCGCCGAATGTCTGACCATTGCCTCCGCTGGCGGAGATTCCCGCGTTTGCGCTGGCCCCATCCACCAAGAAGTAGTTGGCATTGGTGCGCTGTCCATTGACGCTGAACTGGCCTTGCGTGTTATTGCTGGTCGGCGTGATCGTTACTCCGGGCGTTAATTGAAACAACCCCTGAAACGACCTCCCGTTCAAAGGAAGCTCCTGTACTAGCTTCGGATCGATGACCGTGCTGACCGACGCGTCCACGGTATTGATGTTGGTGGCGCTCGCCGATACCGTCACCGACTCAGAAAGTGCCCCCACCTGAAGCACGAAATTACGGGTCACATTGTCCTGGACTTCGAGTGTAGCTCCAGTAGCCGTCACTGACCGGAACCCCTGCTTGCTGACGGTGATGACGTAGTGCCCGGGGGGCAGGTTGGGAACAGTGTAAAGCCCCACCTTGTTGGTCTTCGAAACGGCCACGATATTGGTATCGACGTTTCTTATTTCGATGGTCGCGTCTTGAATCAGGGCGCCCTGCTCGTCGGTGACCCGTCCAAAGACCGTCGCCGTGTTGGCCTGCCCCATCGCCGGGGATGCGAACGCGAGGAACATCAGCGTAAGAGTGACTAACCCTCCCAGCCCTACGTTGCGGCGGGAACTACATGCAGGCTCTGACATGGGATCTTTTATCCTTTCTTTCGTCAGAGTATGCCTGCCGGACGGTGCGGTCTGTCCCAGGACAGCCTGCAGTTTTTTGCGTGAGTGGTATAGACGGCGGGAACTTATGGATGGTTCGGCACACCACGAAGATATGCGTCCATCAATTTTTGCCCTTTGGGATGCGACGCATCGGCCCCAGGCGGCTCCAGGGTCACGAAAACCGAATCGATTTCGCTCAGGACTCTGGAATCATCACATCTAAAGACCCAGCGGCGCTGCGCCCGGTCATCGGAATAGAATATGCCCAGGCTCCTGGCCTTGTCTTCGTGCCCCTCTTTCCCGCCCCAAACCCGGTAGTGATAATTAGCCTGCTGCAGCTTAGCTTCATTGAGATCATAGGCGTAAAAGATGAGCGATTTGCCTTCGGTGTAAAAGACCCGGCCGAAAGCGGGCCGGGTTTTCCCCTTGGCATCGGTGTCAAAAACATCCACGATGTGCAGGTTGCGCGCCACCATCAGCTCACGGATGTCACGCCCGCCCTGCAGCAACTGGCGTTCGCGATCCAGAGCAGCGGCCTTTTCCGCAAGCTGATCAGCCAGTTCCCTGCTTCTGATTCGCGCGGCGACATCGTTGGCCTGGGACTCAGCCGCAGAAGTTTGTAGCCGGGCCGCTTCGTCCTTCGCTGCGCTCGATGCCGCTTCCGCATCGGCGAGTGCCTGCTGCAATTGTTGGATCCTGGAGTCCCGCATGGTCCGCTGTTCTTGTTCTTGAGCCAAGACCGATTGCAGGCTGGCGCTGCTGGCGGTGAGCCGGCCGGTGGTCTTCTTCAGGTCCGCCCTGAGGTCTTCAATCAGAGACTCCAGCCGGGCATTGAGAGCGGTCAATCGCACTACATCTTCAGTCTCTTGTATCGCCGTCGGCGCTTTTGTCGCCTGCGGCACTGGCATTGTTTTTCCGGTTACCGAGCGTTTTCCGGTTTCAAACGCTCCCAAGATAGCAGCCGCGAGGACCAGGCCGGCGGCCACCCGTGCTGGGAAACTCCAGCGCCTAGTGCCCGGGATGGAAAGCCCTGGTCGGGAAACTGGAAGCGGGCTCCGCGATTGGGGCGCCTGCTGCAATGTCGGCGACGCGGCGATCCCTTCCTCGGCGAGCCCAAGGAGAACGCGCTGGCGGGAACCAGCGGAAACGAAGTAGAGTTCCGCCTCTTCCTCAGAAATCTCTGGCACGTTGTCGCGCAGGCTAAACTGATGGGCCGCGATATTCAGGTAATCGGCATAGGCCCTGCGGCACTCGGCGCATCCGGCCATGTGTTGGTCGAGCAGCGCCAGATCTTCGGGTTCCGCTTGCCCGAGGCTGGCCGCCGCACAAAGTTCCTGATAGTGCTCATGCATTCGCACGGCTCACTTTCCCGAAGGGCACCACCGCGTCCCTCTCGTCCCGTCCGGAAAAAAACTTGGCTCGTAACCGTTTCAGGCCCCGGTAGTAGTGATGCCGCACGTTCACGAAGGTCTGGCCGGTCCGCTCCGCGACTTCGCTTAGGCTCAGGCCCTCAAAAAATACCATCTCCATGACTTCTCGCTGGCGGCCGTTCAACAGCTTGAGCAATTCGCCTGTCTGAACCTTAGTTTCCTGGGAGGGAGGCGAAATCTGGGTTTCCCATACTTGCCCCAGTTTATACGCTGGCTCGGCGCTCGGCCGATAAAACTGCCGCAGCATAAGGTAGTTTTTCCGATTGATGCTGCGGTGGTAGGCATACTGCAAGATCCACTTTTTCAGTATGCCTTTTCCAGGGTCAAACTGTGCCGCTTTACAATAAATCTCCAGAAAAATAGCTTGGGCGAGGTCTTCCGCTTCTCCCGCATCGCAGACGATGCGCAGCGCGGTCACCAGCACGAGGCGATGGTAGCGGTCAAAAATCACCGCGAAGGCATCGTCATTTCCCGCAACCAATTGCCCCATCAGATCCTCGTCTCCGTAGGTCTGGAGCTTGTCATTGCGGGCAGACGCACGCGCTCTTGTAGTTGGCTCTCGATAAACCATTGAGATTGAGAGTCCACAAACTTTCTCTGAGTTAGAAAATGCAAGTGCAAACGAAAAACGGATGCTGGCTCCGAGCACATTTTTTCTTGCCGAACTGGGCCGTAGATTCCTGGGTCCTTAAAGAATCTTAACTTTGAGGAAACGTTTATCACAAAACTTAGCTCGCATGCTAGCCCAATATTTTCATTTTTGACTGGCACAAATTATGAATTTTGGCGGCAGGCTTATACGGGCGGCTCGGTCAACCGGCAACTACATTTAAAGGAGTGTTGGAGCTGGCATCGGGCCGGAAGACTGTTCAGCCACGTGTGCGCGAAATCAATAACACCACGACTCTTACAGGAGTTCGACCTGAAACAGTACTCTGCCGGCGATATAGCCAACTAGATCGACTCGGGACAAAGGATATCTCTCGGTTGCTGTCCCGGAGCGGTTGGGCTTGGCCAGGTGAAGCCATCGCCCTTCCTGAAACGCGATGCCGAAATCCAGTTTGCCATCGGGCAAGTACAAAAACCAGCAGCGCTTGTCGATGGTGTTGACGTCGCCTAGCGCTGAGCGTCCGGCGCTCAAGGGAACCATGGATCTGGGGTGCCGAACCAGCGGGCTGAGAGATGTATCGGGAACCCACCCGTAACACGCGTAGTCGCTTCGCTCCAGGTGCCGCTTCAACCGGACGGGCTCCGGTTGAAACACTTCCGCCCAGTGGCGATACACGGCCGGTTGGGCCAGGTCGATGTCATTTCTCACCGTCAGCCGGTACTCAAAATCCCGGTCGTTGCGTTGTAGATGTACCAGGACCGGCCTCACAACTGGTTTCTCAGTTGAAATTGGTGGCGATTCGTCGAGGGCGCGGTTCAGCTCTTCCCATGGCACCTGGAAGATCAGGGCCAGCGCCCTGCGGTGTTCAGGCCTGGGTGTGCGCGTACCGTTCAGCCACGCCCAGGCCGCCTGTTGCTTAAAGGCCAGGCTTGGCTGCTGCAGGGAGTCGGCGAAGACACGGCTGAGCCGCGCCATTTCTGGGGCGCTTATCTTGTGCCGCTTTTGAAGGTCGCGGAGATATGCGACTTGTGACGCACGTCGCACCAAAATGGCCCCTGCTTCCGTCCGAATTCGCGCGCGGAACCGCGCTCTTCGGAATTCCGTGACCTGGCGCGGCATTGAGCGCCTGCTGCTCTCCAGCCGTTGCCAGATACCCTTTGTACCGAACGCAGTCTTTCCCAAGAGGCTCGGCCCACCGCGACATGCACGGTCCTGCGGATTTTGAAGCCTCGAACCGTAGAGTGTGCTCCCGCCACGATATTTTCATCATTTTCACATGCGAGGAACTCTGGCGCGACGGCAGCTTGATTGGTTTCGTTTTCACGAACAAAGGTTAGAGAATAGTTGCTTTCTACGAACTGTAGTAACGTGAGAAGTGTTGCGCCCCGCCCGACGCAGAGTCACTTGAATACCGCAAGCGCGGTTTTGAAGCTGTTTTGGGCACAGAGTTGCAGCAGAAACTCCGGCCGTTCGTCAACGGCGCGACTGGCGTCTACTGCCCAGTTCCCTGCCGCAAATACGCATAAGCGAGATCTTATAAATAGACAGTCCAGTCATGCACAGTCACTCCTCCGCCGCTGGCCACTTGGAAGCGAATCCATCTTCTCGCGCGATAGAGATGAGAGAATTCAAATCGAGACGGTCGCTCGCCGGCTCTACCAACTTCTAACTGCGCGAAATCGCATTCAGAAGAACGAAGCTCGCACCCAGATGGATGTGCGTTGGGCGAGGACCGATCAGGAGTATCTTGCTGCGGCCCAACAGTTGAGCGAGATGCTCCTGTGTCCACTGGCTGGGGTGCTAGCGAAGAAACGATTGTTGATCGTGAGCGACGGCGCATTGCAATTGGTTCCAGTCTTTGCTCTGCCTGGGCCCGGAGCAACTACAAATGCGCCGCTGATCGTTGACCACGAAGTTGTGAACCTGCCATCGATCTCGGTGCTCGCAGAGCTCCGGCGATAGCATATGGGGCGGCGGAAGCCCACCAAAATGGTCGCCGTGTTGGCCGATCCGATCTTCAATCGCGAGGACGAGCGAGTCACGCGAAACGGCCATCATCCCAACCCGATATTCTAAAGATCAGTCAAGACTGTCGCATAGCGATTGAGGAATTCTTGCACCTCGCTGGTTTAATCACTTAACCCTACCGTCGCCTCATTTTCCCGGCACGATTGTACGGAGCGCGGGAGGTTGCTCAAGGCTCTCCGCTTCGCTCCGCCCGCCGACGCGGCGCACACAAACGCGCGGCCTTGACCAACCTCCCTTATGCGCTCCTGTGTTGCTTCCAGCTAAGGGAAAATGAAAGAGAAAATGAAAAGGGGTTGATACGGGATCGCACAGACGTTTTTACAAGCGTTCTGAAAACGGGATACTGCGGGGCTCATCATAGTAAACGGAAGTCTGTAGCCACGCGACCGGATGCAGAATTGCTCAAACCCGCCTCCTTGGAAAATGTCGGCCAACTTTCCAATGCAGAGCGGACCTCCTTCAGCAGATCCACGGGCCGGCTTACGCTGAAGCGTTCTGCCTCCAACAGAAGGTCCTCGCGTGCAATCTCTTTGAAGTTGCCATTGATGCTCATCAGGTGCTGGTAGGTCCATTCGCCTCTTGGGTTATAGGCATGAGTCACGTCATATGCCGGAGCGAGTTCCCAGACTCCCCCTTGTTTCAGACGAAAGGCAAAGTTCTTCGCGTGATCGTCACAGTTCCGCGCCATCACATTGAATGCCATACGCCGGAACACCTGCTCCAACGCTCCATTGCCCAGATGGAGGCGTGATACAACCATGAAGAGTTGCGCGTAGGAGTGCGTGCCACGTTGCTTGAAATCAAGATGGTCCATCGCGCACAGTGTCTGGACATGGTGCTTAATTGTTTCTCCGTTGATCACTTCGCGATCAAATCGGCGAGTCATGAAATGTGCTCTTGCATTCTCTTCGAGCAAGCGACATTCAAACATGTCGATACCAGCGGCTTTCGCCATTAAGTGGTATGCGTATTCGATTCGCCCATAGTCGACTCCAGCACCCAATTCGGTAGTGGGTCATTTTGAAATTCCGCAGGACTGACGGGCTATGGCGGTAAGGCGCGGGATGTGGCAGGATAGGGGCTATGCCAAAGCGCTCAAGCAAGAAGCCGGACACATTCCAGAACGCATTGCGCGTCGTGGAAGAGGCCATTGGAGGCCAGTTAAAAAAGAACCCTGCTGCTGTGGCCCTAGGACGACGCGGAGGACTTAAGGGTGGCAAGGCAAGGGCTAAGGGCATGTCGCCAGAGAGGCGCAAGGAAATAGCCCAGAAGGCCGCGAAGGCCCGCTGGGCTAAGCAACGGCGCTCTCAGAATCTTCATCAATGAAAACATCGGCAGAGAGCTTGAAATAGACGGAAAGGCGCTTTACGTGCTTAAGGGTTAAGCCACGTGTCCCTTTTAAGGTTTCGGATGCTACGCTTTCAGTCTCGAATAT
Source organism: Terriglobia bacterium (assembly GCA_020072815.1). Taxonomy (NCBI): domain Bacteria; kingdom Pseudomonadati; phylum Acidobacteriota; class Terriglobia; species Terriglobia bacterium. The sequence goes on from JAIQGE010000023.1 coordinate 109,251, forward strand.
CGCCGGGACTAAATCTTTCTGTTTCAGTCCTTGATGTTCCATGAGGTATTTGACCGCCTCGATGGCGGGGGTTTTCTCGTTGTCCCTGAAACGCTCTTTTTCGTATTCCTGAATGAGAACTGTAAGTAGTTCTGCGAGCTTTCCTTCTGCTTCATTAAGCTCATCACGAACCAACAGGTCAGAGAGCTTTTTAAGCATCTCTCTGTACTGCTCATCGCGATGCGCTACCTCTGGCTGGGTATGTGCCAGGAGAGCTCCATAATCAAGCACCGCATTCATTTTTCCACCCGTCCCTATCATAATCGGCATGTTTGAGAAACGCTTTAACGATCACAGTTGATCGGGCGTAATTCACCAGCGCGATTAAGCGAAAATCATCATGTTTAATGTCAAAAACGACGCACTTGCCAACTGGATCTGGAGCGTTGAAATGTTGCTTAAGATCTTCAAAGTGTCTCCAGCTTGCGCCATCTGTAATCGTTTTCCATCGCACTATACCGGGTCTAGCGAATGGGTATCTCCGCTTTGCATCTTCCAGTATGTCGATTCCGAGCACTGTCATTAGTAAGAACGCTTCGCGATATGCGAAGTTGCGTATCGAGGGAGATAATTCTTCGCATCCAGCGAAGCCAGAACTTTATTCGCAAATCGCGAAGAAGTCAATGATTTTAATGTTTGGTATTCGTGGGGAATAATCCACCGTCAATACAGTAGCACAAAACTTCGCAAATTGCGAATTATTTCTTGACATTGCATTACCGCTCAAGCATTATAGGTATTGTTATGAATCGCTTGAGCACAGAAAAACGCAAGCAAATAGTGGCCTCTTTGGTCGAGGGTAATTCAATTCGTAGCACCTGCCGTATGACTGGACGCTCCAAAGGTGCTGTTCTGGCGTTACTGGCTGAGATTGGTGAAGTCTGCGCCAAGTACCACCATACTGCCGTGCGGAACAATCGATAGATCTCCCGCTACTAGTTTGCGCGCATTCTCCACAAGGGATTTCATCTCAAGCGGGGCAGCGCTCTCACTATGGGAGCAATGCGCGGGTTTGAACTCCAACGCGCCCACTCCTCGTTTTCCCATGTACGCTAGGCGGTCCAGCGGAGTCATTTGGCTCTTTTCGAAACCGCGCTCAGCCATCCAAGCATCGATGAGTGCGTTGCCAAAATCGTCCGGCAATGCATCAGCGAGCATTCCCGGCAGTCGATGAAACGTTGCGTCAGGAAGATTCGGGAAGGCAAAAGCGGTTCTTCTGTCATCAAGCGGCAGAGTTAACGGCGCTAACTCAATCCCAGTACGTCGCCACTCCGGTTCATATGCGAACGCATAGTAGCCAAGTCGGTCATCAAGAGCCACAGCGCCAACTCGTTTTCCCCAAACTCGAACTACAATGACACGGACATGTTTCATTGGCTACTTCTTTCGCTGCGTCCGTGATGTGCGTACACGCTGCGGGGCCTTAGCCGAATGTAGCAGTGCGAGTGGATTGACAGTCACGTCGGGCGCGAGCATCTCGATTCCTTGCAGTGAGTCCAGCGCCTTTAGAGTTCTGAGGAGAGTTTCTACCGTAGAACCTCGTCCTGTCTCCAAGTTTCGGAGTGCCTTCTCGGAGATTCCTGCTTTGTCCGCCGTCGTGAGCTGAGCCATATTGCGCGACAAGCGCAGCTTGCGTATGCGTTCGCCTACTCGCTTGGCCTTGCCGCGAGAAACCAACTTTCCGCGAACAAATGATCCTGCCCCTTGGTGAAGGCGACCTCTTTCGCGCATCTGCAACATGCCATCCCAGCCAACGCGCTTGACGCCCGGCCCGATGTGCTTGTTCCAAATGTCGCGTTCGCTTAGGTCCTTCTTGTCTTGCTTGTCTTGGTTCTTTCGGAGTTTCAGCTTCTAACTATTCCTACGTCCGCTGGCTCAAGGTTGAATTTTTGGTAGCACCGATTGGCCCGTTTATTTCCTGTTCAAGCCTATTCAGTGTTTCCATGATTTTGCCGAATGCCGGCGGCTCACCAAAGATCATCACACCCATGTTCCGGTAGTCACGTTCCAACGCCGCCACACGATCCTCCGTCGGTATGAGGCGGAGGCTTCCGGGCCGCGCGAAGTCGTAGCGAGCCCATGCGGAAGGATAAAAGGTCTCTTTGTGCTTCACAACCTGAGCCAGGAGCGTCATGTCGCTAAGCGCCTCGGCTGGGATCGCCCCTTGGGCCATCATGGCGACATCATAGTAGTGCCGCGAATACCGATCAGGCAGTGCCTTTTCCTGTGGACGATAGAATTCGGCATGGAGGATCGTCGCCTTCTCCCAAAAGGTTCGCTTGGCGAGAAGAGCAACGACACCAACGTCACCATCGGTAACCACATTCGGAAATTCTTCGGCAGTGAATGAGCGGATCGTGAAACGATCGTGGGGTACAAATTCTGCGTGGGTTCCAAGCTCTAGCACCACCTGCGGAACAACGTAAGCAAGGTTTGTGGATCCGGCCGCGGGATAACGAAATTGGACCACATTCGGGTCTTGATTGCTCAGATCGAGACTCCAGGTCTTTTCCGTTCCGAGGATCTCCTGACACCTTGTCCTTAACGCAGTCAGGAACCCGCCGAATCGCTGGCCACGCTGGTGCATGAACTCGCCCATGAAATGTTGCACAGAGCCGAACGGCGCACCCTCACGACCAAAGCCGTCCGCGAAACAGAAGCCGAGGCCGTGGCCTTCGTGGTTTGTCACGTGCTGGGGCTTGAAACCGGAACCAGTTCGAGTGATTACATCCAGCTCTACCACGGCAATGCAGCATTGCTTACGGAGAGTTTGGAAGTTGTCCAGCGCACCGCTTCCGTCATCCTTGGGGCCATTGGCCCCGAGGATGTGCAGACGGAAAAGGCGGTGCAGCAATGAACGGCGCCAGCGGCCTTTCCGCAGTCCAGCAAGTCCGCAGAATGCGCGGGGGGGCGCAGTCACATCTTATGCGCGCTTCCGATGGCGGTTTCGTCGTCGTCAAGTTTCAGAATAACCCGCAAAGTGTGCGCGTACTGGCCAATGAATTCTTGGCTACCCGCCTTGGTTTGTACCTTGGACTTCCCATGCCCGAGGTTGCGGTCATCGAAGTGTCGGATTGGCTCATTGCCCAAACGCCTGAATTGCGGATGCAAAATGCAGGGAATGAGACGCCGTGCAGCAGCGGATTGCAGCTGGCTTCGCGCTATGTTGCCGATCCCGAGCAGGAGATGGTATTTGATTACCTGCCCGAGGCCCTCATGCTGGAGAAAACCCGTGATCTGGCCAATGCTGGTTTTGGACAAGTGGACAGGCAATGCCGACGGACGCCAGGCCGTGTTTACCAAGCGAGTCCATGCCCGGAAATATGACGTTCACTTCATCGACCAGGGCTATTGCTTCAATTGCTCCGATTGGGATTTTCCCGACTCACCCTTGCGGGGAGTCTATGCCCGCAATTGCGTCTATCAGCAGGTAACAGGCTGGGACGCTTTTGAGCCTGCATTGAGCCGGGCAGAGCAGATGGATTGCGCCGACCTGTGGAGCCTCACCGAGGGTATGCCAGAAGAATGGTGGTCTCGTGGTGACGCCGACGCTGATGCTCTGCCGCGGTTAATTGAGAGCTTACACAGCCGCCGTTCATCGATCCGAAACCTCATCACGGCTTTCCGCAACTCCTCCCGCAATCCCTTCCCCAACTGGGCCGGCGACTAGCAGGCCACAACTAACCTAGAAAATAGTAAAGAGGAGCACCCGAAGGAGGGTGCTCCTCTTTGTCTTTCCAGCCTCCCAAAAAATCCGAGGGGCGCTCGCCGCCCCCTCGTGCTCCCCCGGCCCGACAATGGCATATAATCTCATTTGCCACAAATGCTATGAGCCCATCACTGCCTCCCGAAGTAGTCCGTGCCTTTATCGATAGAAAGGCAATTCTATGGGTCTGCCAAAAGTACGATCTCAATAGCGGTGAGCAGCCACACGATTATGATCTCCCAACGCCGCAGACAATCGCGCGTTACCGCAAATTCCCTGACAAAATTGACAACCAGATTGCCCAGTTGTATTGGGAAGCCATTTGGTTGGAGGGCGCGGCAAGCCCCCTTTTACAAACATTTCGCGCCTCAAGCGCTCAGGGAAAGGAGAACCGCCCGGTCGTCCTGCTAGCGAGTGCATCGGACACACAAGCAAGAGTGCCAGTCGAGGAGTTTCTTCCGATCCGAGTCCTTCCGGGAGTAATTGATGCCAATGCACCACTTGACGCCCAATACGGTGTCACAAAGGGAAGAGTTCGCGAGAGAACTGCGTGGGATCTCGCGTCACAGCTCGACCAATACCGCGGACGGACTTTGGTCGTTCTCGGTGCAGTAGGAGAAAGCGATCTAGCCAGGCTCTTCGAAGTTCTTGAGGATACGCCAGCGTTAGACCTAGACGTCCTCATCGTCGGCCCTGGACCAACAGCAACCGGGAATCAGCCCATGCTCGCTGGGGTACGTGTAGTTTGGTTGAATGGTGAAACCGCTGAATTACTGAAGGCGATTAGTGATGCGGGCGCACCTTCCTCAAGAGAGCTTCCCACTTGGGCGATACGTCTTGGTAAAAAGACACTTGCGCTTTCTGGAAAAGATGTTCGACATATTCTGACGAAGTTCGCAATCATCACCGAGAGGGACACCATTCCTCCAACTTCATTCGCGCTAGATGATTTGCAGCAATTCCTTGAGGGGGATCTGTCGAACTGGAAAGCTTTTGGGGTTGCTCTACCTGTGGAACGGGGATACCAATCAAGTGCGGGACGATCATTTGCCCTGGAGGTCGAACAAACACTGCGGCAGATGGAGGGGAAAGACTCTGAGACATCCACATTCGTACTCCAATTGCCTGCGCAGGGCGGGTCGGGTGCCACAACCCTCCTACGCGCTGCAGCATATCAGTCCGCACGCTCTGGCTATCCGACTCTAGTGCTGAGACCTGACGAGGTGGACATCGATCTCGATCATATCTTGGCATTCTCAGATGTAATAACAGATGGCGCACTGACATTGGGGCTGGATGAAGTACCTCCGCTTGTCGTCGTCACAGATGTTGAGCACTCCTCGATTCCAAGTATCAAACAAATTTCTCAATTACTCGCTTCTCGAAACAGGAAAGTCCTGCTGATTCAAGGCATTCAAATTGATTGGGAAGACAGTCTTCAGGAGAAGAGAACAAAGAGATTCGCCAGACTGGCTCCGCTCAAAAGTCATGTTGAAGCGGGAGAGATATCGAGGTGTGAGGCAGCGTTTCAATCTTTAGCAAAGAGATGGGACTTGCCAATTGAGGCGAAAACAGAGGATCAATGGAGCGCTTATGAATCGGCAACGCGCTGGTATGACCCCGGCAGCCAGAAACAGATATCGTCCCTGTTTTGGGTGGCGCTGAGATTCTTTGTTGTTGAGGCATTCGATATTGACCAACGACAGCGTGCTGAGGACGCTGTCGGTAGGTGGATACAGAAGCGAACGGATAAAGTTACCGACGCCGGCATGAAGAAACTGCTGGACTACGTCGCTGTTCTTTCGTCTTTTAGAATCGTGAGTCCAATGTGGACTGTTTTGAGGCCTATCACTGGGGGAGCATTTTCCTCTTTGATAGTTGATGCGCTCAGGCAGACCAGGGATATTGTGGTTTGGGGCGATTCCGTTGAAGAGCTAGGTGACCAAACACTGCGGTTCCTACACCCGGCATTGGCTGACGAATATCTGCGTCGAAGGGGTATTCGGGACATTGCGGACAAAATCAATCTCCTGAGCCCAGTGATTGCCTCGTTATCCGGTGGCCATCAGGGAGATATATGGGTGGCAGAGAGTTTCGTAATTGATGTGCTTGTACCCGATTATCTGGGCCGCAGGCAATTTGATTGGGATTGGAGGCTTGATTTCTTCCGCCAGATACCTCCGTTTATTCGAGATCAAAGTAAGCTCATACTTCATCACTGGGCGAGGTGTCTGTATCAGTCAACCGACTCACCAAAATTGACAGAGGATCAAAAGCGAGAGCGTTTCGACGGTGCGATTGAAAAGTTAAAAGTAGCCATTAAGCTTCCTCGCAGACCTGCCAGAGATGAACACCCCAGCCATCTATACAACACTCTGGGCACCGCATACGCACGATACGCACGATTGCTGGAGGGAATTCGCGGGCAGGAAGATAATGCGCGAAATTCATGGAAGGAGGCCTCTAGTGCGTTTCAGCAGGCAATCAATGTCGGTGGTGGCACTAACCTTGAAGCCCTACTTGGTTTCAGCCTAAGGCTAATTGACCATGCCGAGCATCAAGCAGGTTCTCGACTAGCCCCCGAGCATGCGGACGACGTTGCATATGCCTTAGATTTAATTGACGAGGCGGAGTTGCTCTTGACTGATGCCGCCAGCCCTGACCCTGAACTCGAAGAGAACGTTGTCAAATACAGGGCACGAGCACTGAATTGGCTGCAAGTTGGAGCCGGCTTGGACTATTTGCGGCGCCTCCAGCAGACCGATAGCTCTGATCTTGGGTTTTACTGCGAGGCCCAACTAACGCTAGGGGGCACTCCCAGCGATAGCGCCTCAATTGAAAATGCCCTAAGCGTTCTGGAGAAAGCAGAGGCACGCGGTGTTCAACTCTCTCCTAGAAGTCTGCGTCTGCGCCTGAGTCTTCTTCGACGGCACCCAGGCGAACGATTCAATTTCGCCTCACAGAAGGAAATCTTACAGGCCCTTGAAACGAGGTTGGGATACCAGCCTCGCCCTCTTGAACTGTTCTACCACGCCGTGCTTTGTTATCAGCTTGAAGTCTTCGTCGAAGGCGCTGAACGATTTCGCAAATTGCGAGACAAGACCGCTCGCTCTGGCAATACACCCCCTCGGGTTCGTGAGGTTTGGAGGGATCGCAAGGATCCAACACGTGCGAGAGTAACGCATATCAAGGTGACGCGAGTTATGGGCGATTGGAGGGGAGAAGCATTTGCACCTGAAATGGGTCAACGCATGCCGGTACGGCCGCGTCAATTCAGTCCGGCACTAAAAATGAACGACGTAAGTGAGTGCATTGTCAGGTTTGAGTTCTCGGGGCCATTGGCTATCCCTCGCCGTCTAGAAGAAATCTCAGAACGAGGCAGCAAGCGAGTACGCTGACGTGACCCTATCTCTCTGCTCGGTTCAGGATCAGGCTCGTAGCCTCATCTATAGTGCTCTCGAAAACGCGAGTTCTAGGCTGCCCTCCATTCTATTGATCGGCCTACCCGGAATCGGGAAACATACAATTCTTGAGGAAATCGCTGCTGAGCTTCAACTCGACATTGTTGAGCTACGACTCAATCAGCCAAGCAGATACGTCCTTGAGCAGCTTTTTGGCACTCGCGTCGAGGGACCGACCGTGCCAGAAGACGAGGCCTCTGGAGGCGTGTTAGGCAAGGACGCACCCACGCTGCTCCATCTTCGAGGGCTCGAAGATTTGGAGCCGGGTTTGCTCCATGTGCTTGCGCGAGTATTGACTCGACGGAGGTATTCGGATGCTCACGGACGTGAGCGTTCAATAGGGGACGAGCTTTGGATCATAGCTACCGTGTCAGTGAAGGCGGGAGCTTCAATCGGGCCGGAGCACTGGATATCCACGACCTTTGACCACCGGATCACTGTTGCCGAACCCGTGCTAGCAGAAGATCTGCACCTCGTGTCGGCTAACATTGCGGCTAGCCATGCCGCTCCCCATGAAATCGACAAGAATGTGGGAGAGTTCTTCGCGCAGCAGCCCGCAATCCCCGAGAATCTGCGCTCGATTCGACGATGGATTGAGGCAGCTTGTTCAACTGTTGTTACTGATCAGCCCATCTCCATAAAAGCGCTCCGTGAAGCCATGATTGACGATCTTCAATGGGTAATAGCAGGCCTCATCTATCGCGGCACGCCCCTAAGCGCACAGCACGTTCGCAGATGGCTCAATCAATTTCCGGACGAACTTCGGCCTATTGGCGTCCACTTGATTCGCGAGGTGGCTGGTCGATACTTTGTGGCGTGGCCACTGTTTCACGAAGGATTGGCAAGACTTATTTCGGACTCAGGCATATCTCCGGGCTCCGCAGTAACCTTCTGTAAATGGCAGGCAATGGGGAAGAGTGCGCCGTGGATAGCACACGAAATCAAGAACCAAGCGCGTTGGAAGATCAATGAGGACGTCGATCTCTCTGCTCACGAGAGCAGCTGGCCAGCAGTTCAGGGCCTGTCCCCTGTATTTGTGCTGGCGGATGATTTTGTTGGCTCGGGAAAAACCCTCGGGCGTCTGTGTAAGGGCCCGCACAGCCCACTGATGAAACTGGCGGCGCGGTACCCTGACGCCCGGTTCGTCATTCTGGTGTTCGCGGGCTATCAGCGTGGTATCCAGAACGCGACGCAGACTCTTTCTCGCGCTCTCGGCAAGCGTTTGCGGCTCTTGACGCATAGAACATATAACGAAGAGGATCGCTGCTTTAGCGCACAAAGCCGAATTTTGACTACCGAACGGCAGCGCCGCAACTTGCAACAGTTCTGTACTTATGTCGCAAAGCATCACTATCCAGGCTTGGCCAGACGCTTCATTTTCGGCTTTGAAGACACAGGAGGCATTGTGGTCTTTTTCAATACCGTGCCGAACAATACGATTCCGTTGATGTGGCACGACCAAGGCACATGGGTACCACTGTTTCCCTCGTCTGGACTGCCGCTTGAATAGACTCAGCAACGTGGCTATGGGAGAACTGTTTAGGTTGCTCAACTTTCGGGTCATGGCTCTGTCCGTCAAGGGTCCAATGGCGAGCTAAGTGTCAATGTCGCCGAACTGCAGGATTAATCATGGTTGACCCTTGGCACAGGATGTTCACTCCACCGGTTTCCGCCAGATGGCGGCAACCTGTGCACTCCCTCAACGCACTGTTGCACCCATTCTCGTGGATGCAACACAACATTTGCAGTTGACTTAGAGATGCTTTGTATTCAGAATCCTCATTCCCAGGGAAGGAAAGTGCCCGATGAGCCGCCGAAACAAGCTGCTTCTCAGTGTCGTATTGTTATCGCTGTCAACGTCCTGGCTCAGTTCTCTATGGCCGGTTTTGAAGTGACCTTACATGGCCGCTCTTGGGTGACCCCCGAGGCTACGAGCAAAAGCCTTATGGTCGAGCTTAGGCCGGCTTCTTTCTCGAAATTAGCCCTCCAATTGCACCGGCAAGTAACATCAATACGCCGATGAATGTCAAAAAGAAGGGGCTAGTCAAGGCACGTCCAATTGTTACGGGCGTCTCAAGGCGGCCAATCTTGTCGTTCGCCTCGTCGATTTCTTTACTTAACCTTGTAAACGCTAAGACTGTGTCTGCGCGTTTGTTCAGTTCCTGCAGGTAGTCTTCCAGAGTCGCCTCTTGCCTAGCTTGGTTCTGAAGCGCGTCTTGCAGGGACTTGAGTGAGTCCCTAGCCGCGCCGAGGTTCTTAAGGTCGTTGGAGTCTAATTTTTCGAGAAGAGCATTGACCCGCCTGGTTGCGTCAGCCTCGAGTCCGTTGACTTGATTGGAAAGGTTCGCTACATCCCGTGAACTGAGTGCGACTGACTGCTTAAGAGAGGCGACAGACTGGTCGATTTCGGTTTTTGCCTGGGCAGCGTGGTCACTCACTGTCTTGACCTGGTACGCGCTTACGCCTACGCCCACGCCAACGAGAGCGGCCACACCGAACAGGGAGAAGAAAACGAATCTTACGACGCTCGAGCCCAGAAACTGTTCCGTGGCCCTGTTGACCATAGCGTCCACTTGGCTATCTCGGTCGTGTGCATTGTTGCTCGTCACAACTTTCCTCCTTTTCATAATGCGGTCATGGATTCTCCCGCGGTCCCTAATGGATCGTAACAGGCCAGCGGCACTCGTCACAACGAGCCTTCAGCATCGTTGTCCAACCTAAGCAACCCTAAATGAATACATGCTTCCGGAACAGTGAAGAGTTGGAACGCGATCCACAGCTCATCAGAATTGTGCAGTGGGCCTATTGAGTTGAAGCCCGTTCGGTCGTTCGTAATTGGCTCTGGGTCCAGAAACGGGCTTCTCGGAATTGCCAAGGTCGCGTGTTGGTCTTTTAATCCACCCTCCCCGCAGCTTCCGCCCAGTTAGGTAGACGAGGGTTCGATGGGGGTTCGATAAGAGCATCCAGCCGTTCCCAAGGGTACTCAGAAAAGCCATCCGTGCCTTAGAATTTCAATGGGTTACGCTACAACGCAGCCCTGAAAAGGCTGGCGTCGGCGGTTCGATTCCGTCCCTGGCCACCATCTTTTCAACCACTTAGACAAACAAAAAACAGCATTTGTGTTCCGAAATGTTCCAAACTTTCGGCGTGGGCGGGGTTCGTCTCAATGATTTCCAGTCCTCCCGAAAACGGCACAAGTTCTAGAACCACCGACGTTCACTCTCAACGGACACGCGAGCCATCATGACTACGATCCGCGAATAGACAAGAGCAGAGCATATTGAGTAACCTAACCTGCTAGATTCGGCTTGCTGGCATCCCGTTGACAGTCGCGCCCAAGCCGGAGCGGCCCCCACGCATGGCGTTCAGCATTTCTGCAACTCTGTCACAAACGGGGCCAGCCATGTTGCAGGCATTACAGCTAGACAATTTGTTTTTGTTCAGGAAGCGATCTTGCAAACTAAAAGTGTTTCGGTCATTTGCGCTGGTTTAATGATCTTTGCTACTGCGGCTGGGCAGATGGCCGCCGGTCAGTCCTCGCAATCATCTTCCGGACAATCTCAGGACACACCCTCTCAGCAGATGCCCGGCGTACAACTGCCGCCACGCCCGCCGCAGATCACCAATCTGTCGCCGGAAGGCGATGGCCGTGAGCGTGATCGAGAGCTGTCTCCGGAAGATCGCAATTTACCGCGCTATTCGCAACCAACGGCTTTGGTTGCGCTGCCGCCCGAACCCGATATCGAGTTCCAGGAGATGATCGCCGGCTCGCTCGGCTACCGTCTGCCGATTTTCGGACAAGATCTTTTCCGCAACGTGCCTTCGACCTTCGCGCCCCTAGACCGCGTGCCGGTCACGCCCGAATACGTGATCGGCCCCGGCGACGAACTCCTGATCCGCGCCTGGGGTCAAGTTGAGATCAACGGCCGTGCCGTGGTTGACCGCAATGGGACCATCTACCTGCCCAAGGTCGGCACTCTGACCGTGGCCGGGCAGCGCTACGACCATCTCCATGACTACTTGCAGACTGCCATCGGAAGTATGTTCAAGAATTTCGAACTCAGCGTGACGATGGGCCAGTTGCGCTCCATCCAAGTATTTGTGGTGGGCCAGGTGCGGCGTCCGGGCGTTTACACCATCAGTTCGCTGAGCACGCTGGTTAATGCGCTATTTGCTTCCGGCGGGCCTTCCAAGCGCGGATCCATGCGCCGCATCCAGCTTCAGCGCCAGGGAAAACCAATCACCACCTTCGATCTCTACGCCCTGCTGGTCAAGGGCGATAAATCCAGGGACGTGGCGCTGCTGCCCGGCGACGTGATCTACGTGCCACCGGTGGCGCGATTGGCGGCCCTGGCCGGCAGCGTCAACGTCCCGGGAATATTTGAACTGCAGGAGCACGATACGCTGGGCGATGTCATTGGGTTTGCCGGAGGCCTCACCGTCGCCGCCACCGCCGAGCACGCCACCCTGGAACGCATCGGCGACCATCGCATCCGCAGAGTCGAAGAGGTTTCGCTGACCAGCGAGGGGCTGAAGCGAGAATTGCAAAGCGGAGACCTGGTGCGCTTCCTGCATATCTCGGCGAAGTTTGAGAACGCCGTCACTCTGCGCGGGAATGTGGCCATCCCGGGCAGGTATGCGTGGCACGCCGGCATGCGCGTACATGATCTGATTCCCAGTCGGGATGCCCTGATCACCGAAGAATATTGGAAGCGGCAAAGCCGGCTGGCCCTCGATCCTACGGGCCAGAGTTTCAAGACGATCGAAGAACAGAGAGCTGAGAAGAAGCAGCAGACTCAGCAAACGGGGCAACCGGCGCAACCAGGACCACTGGGAGGCCAAACCGCACCGCTCGAGCAGTCCGGGCAATCCGGGCAATCCGGGCAATCAGAGAGGCGCTCCGTGAATGGCGACGCCCAGCGTGATCGAGCGGAAGAGATCAAAAACGAAGTCAAGCGCTCCGCCGCGGAGATCAACTGGGAGTACGCCGTGGTCGAGCGCCTCGATCTGGATACTTTGACAACAGAGTTGCTGCCTTTCAACCTGGGCAAAGCAATTGCCGGGGAAGAATCCCAGAACCTGCCTTTGCAATCCGGCGACGTGATCGTCATCTTTTCTCAGGCCGACCTGCAGGTGCCCATCGCTCGGCAGAGCAAGTTCGTGCGCATGGAAGGTGAGTTCCAGGCGGGAGGTGTCTACCGCGTGCAGCCGGGCGAAACACTGCGCCAACTGGTCAGTCGGGTGGGCGGATTCACGCCCCAGGCTTACCTTTACGGCGCGGAGTTCACGCGCGAATCCACGCAGAAAGACCAGCAGAAGCGGCTGGACCAGTACATCAATGAGATGGAGAAGACCGTGGAGCGCTCCGCCGGCGGGTTGCGCGGGCGCACCGGCGACGAGGCGGCTGCCGAAAGCCAGGCCCTGGAAGGACAGCGCCGCTTGCTGGAGAAATTGCGGCTGCTGCGGGCTGCCGGACGCATCGTGCTGGAGTTAAAACCAACAGGGCTCCGGGCCAACGCTGACTCCATCGAACAGCTTCCCGACCTGGTGCTGGAAGACGGCGACCGGCTGGTTGTCCCCTTCCGTCCCGCCACCGTGGACGTTATCGGCGCCGTCTACAACAGCAATGCCTTCGTGTTCAAGCCGGGAAAGACCGTGTCCGACTATCTGCGGATCGCCGGCGGCGTCACTGCCAGCGGAGACCGCGGGCGCGCGTTCGTGATTCGCGCTGACGGGTCAACGGTCGCCGGCAAGGGACACCGCGGTTTGATCGGCAATGACTTCGGCAGGCTAAGGCTTGAGCCGGGCGATACCATTGTGGTGCCGGAAAAGTTGAACCAGGGCGCCGTCCTGCGCGGGTTCAAGGACTGGACCCAGATCATCGGGCAGTTCGTCCTCGGCGCCGCCGCCGCGAAAGTATTGTTCCCGTAGGTTACGAGCGACTCCCAAGAGAGTTGGGGTTGGCGGGCTTCTTATGTTCTTTCAGTCAGAGAAATCGCGTGCGTGAACAGATCAATGTACTCTTCACGGGTGCCCGGCAACTCAACGAACTCGCGGGCGAAGCGGCGCGCTCTCTCTGACATCTCCGTGAACGCTGTATTTTCCATGTCCACACAGGATTGGAGAGCCTGTCTCCAGCCGGACAAATGGTCCAGCGGCAGCGTCCACCCGACGCCCTTCTCCTGGAGTTGCGACCACGGAGTCTGGTCGCTGATGACCACAGGACAGCCGGCGCCCAGGGCCTCAAGAATCACGTGGCCAAAATTTTCGCCCAAGGTTGGCAGCACGAACAGATGATATTGCCCCAGAATCGCCTGGACGCGATCAGGAGCCACCGGCCCGCGGTAGCTGATCTTCACATTGGCCGGGGCCTGCTTCATGGCGTCTTGGCATTCAGCCCACAGCGCAGGGTCTTCCAGCGGCCCGTAGATGTCGAATGTGATGTCGCCGCGCAGACCGCAGGATAGCTCAATCGCAGTGCGGGGATTCTTCATCCGCGAAATACGCGCCAGAAACACGATTCGCGCGCTCCCCGGCTCTTTCCGTAATCGTACGTTGGCTGGGCTTCCATGCAGCATGCCGGGCACGTCCGGCGCGACGTGGATCACATTCCGGGCCAAGGCCACTTTGCCGCGCGGTTTGTCGCCCTTTCCCGCCAGCGCGCGCTTGATCTGCTCTGCTTCCTGCTCCGTGGATGCCTGCCAGAGGACTTGGCGATAGAGGAATGGCAACGCCACCTTCATGTAGAGCCACTTGCGGCGCCTCTTGATGCTGCGCGCCCCCTGGGAAAACTCACCGCGCGGGGCCAGCACCACGGCGCACCGCGGAATCAGTCTCAGCCAGCGCAGCAGCAAGATGCGGATGCTGATGCGAGAGAAGAAACTGTTGAGATAGATGATGTCGGGCGCGATCTCCGCGATTCTGCGCCGCAGGCTCCTCAGCGAGAGGTTGCCGGAATAGTACACCTGGGCCGCGCCGATCTTTGTCCACGTACCGAGCGGAAGGGACGGGTACGGCTGGGTGTCGTGCAGGTCGCGATCGCGCGTAACAATGAAAAACTCAAAATCCTCGCGCAGCAGTTCCACCAGGTTGGAAACCGTGCGAACCGGCCCACCGGCCTTGAAGCCGGGCAGATACCAGTCTATTGTCGCCAGGATTTTTGTCATTGCCGCCTTGCATGTGCCGGCTGGGCGGCTTGCGATGTGCCACCCGCATCGGTTTCGGTTTCGTCGCCGCCGGTCACCAGGCCTGCCAGTTCCGCCAGCCGGGCGTCATGGGAATAAAGCTTCTGCACGCGCAGCCTGAGTTCTTCGGGGGCGTGGGCCGGCAACTTGCCGGAGACGAAGGCCGCCACCACGTCCGCAATGCCATTTTCATCCGCCGACCGTGCCAGCCAGCGCGGCTCGAAGTTGCGCAGCATCTCCGGGATCGCCGCCACCGGCGTCGCCAGCACCGGACGTCCGCAGGCCAGCGCCTCCAGCGCGATAATGCCGAAGCATTCAAGTTCGGCGGTGGGCAAGACAAAGGCGTCGCACGCTCCATACATCATGGGAAGCTCAGCAGCCGGCACCCGGCCCACGAAGCGGACCGAGTCACCCAGCTCCAGGCTGATCGCCAGTTGCTGAAGTTCCTCACGCAGCGGGCCGTCGCCGCCGACGATCACCTGCATCGCCTGGCCCTGGTCGCGCAGCCGGCGGACCGCGCGGAGGAGCCGGTCCAGCCCCATGCGTGGCACCAGCCGGCGCAAGGTGAACAGCACCGGGACATCCAGCGGCCAGCCCAGAGATTTTTTGGCCGCGTCGCGGTCTTCGATGATGCGGAATTCGTCCAAGTCTACCCAGCCGGGGAAGACCCGCACCCTGGCCGCGACTTCCTCTCCATGGATCCTGATCAGTTGCTGCCGGGTAAACTCCGAATCTGACGTTACCGCCGTCGAGCGCACCAGGCACTGGCGCTCCATGCGCCTCACCAGCGGCAGGCCAAATGCGCGACGCACCCTCCCAGCCAGCGTACGCCGCGGCCAGCTGATCTCCATCTCCATGCTCACCGGGGAATGCACGCTATAAAACGTGCGCGCGTGATTTCCAAACAGTTCACAGGCAGCCAGGTAACTCAGGGGCGCGTGGCCGTGTACCACTTCCACCCCGCCGGCAATGTGCCTGCGCATTGCGTCCTTGGCGGCCCGCTGATGGCCCCAGGCCCTGCGCGGATCAGCCAGATGGAAATCCCGCAGCGGATAGCGCAGCAAGCTGAGTCCGTTCACCTGCTCGAACTCCGGCGAAGCCGCGTCAACCGACGGCGCCAGCATAAAGACCCGATGTCCGGCCGCGGCCAGGTAGCGCGCTTCGTCATACGCAAGACGTGAGGAACCGCTAGGCCGGTCCGTGTAGTGCTGAATGCTGGTGATGAGGATGTTCACGGCAATCTGGCAATTCTTGTGGCTGGATCTGGGCCCCCTTCGCGCACCTTCGTGGCTTCAATGTAAAGGCTCTCGTCTCGGCGCTCGGGGATCTCGATCTGCTCGATGCCGGGGATTGCGCTCACGCGGAACTCGCGTACATGCGGGTTGTACCCGGTTTCACTCATGAGATGCAGGAGCGATCTGGCATCAAACATTTGCTGATGATGCGCGCCTGGGTGAAACAATCCTCTCACCGTGCTTCTTAACATCAGTCGGTCGATAAAGGCGTGCGAAGCAAGGGGAGAAGGATCTTTGAGATACCCATCAACGAGTTTGCTGAGGTCAGGAACTGCGACACGGATAATGCCGGAAGGTTTCAGCGCCCGATGGCAATTCTTAAGGAGGTCCGAGGCCGCTTCATATGAAAAATGTTCGAAAGTGTGCGACGAGTAAATGTAATCGATGCTCTCCGCAGCAAACGGGAACCTTTTGAGGACGTCAATCCGTCTAACATCCCGCGGCCAGGGAGGAGCAAATCGCCTCAGTACCGGAATACGGGAAATTGGAATAGTGGGCGAGTTGTCAATGTTAACCCAGCCCGCAGCGCCGGATAAGCCACAGCCTATGTTCAAACCCGAAAATGACATCTCCGCCATATTCTAGCGCGTCTCTTGCCAATCCCAAGATGTTCACGAATCAAGGCCACCTAGGCCCGCTGAGGAACCGGCATCCGGCGCAGGACCACAGGGGAAGTCCGCGGCTTGAGCGACCCATAGGCTGCCCAGCCGATTACGGAGAGTGCGACGATGGTCTTCATGAGCGAAGTCCAAAAGGGGAAAGCACCCGTTTCCAGCCAGAAGCAGGTTAGAAGGAGGACTGAGTACTTGAGCACCTGGTACTTTGAAACCACACCATTCAATGAGTTTGTAAATCTCTGGGCAAAAAGACCGAGTACAAACATACCCACTACGATTCCGGGTAACCCAGCATAGATGTAGCAGTCGCCGATATATGGTAGGTTCGTCGCGGTTGCCCTTCCTTTTCCGAGAAGATCGCTGAAACGCGCCGCTTGGTCCAGGATCGGCTTGGATGGCCAGATTACACGCGGCACAAAAGGATAGAAGGGGACCATCCACAACCGCTCATCACCATGAATCTCAGATGCCTTGCCTCCCATATTGATTAGCATGGCGAAAGTCGGCAGTGTATCGAAACGACTAACAGTGCTGTCAGAGCCACTTTGAAGCCAATCGCTGGAGCTCCCTTGAGTCTGTGACCCACTGGCAACCGCGAGACTCAGAGCCTGAGCGGCCGCCCCAAAATCCGTGACCTCAATCGCATAGTCTCCCCTTATCAGAGCACGATACGCATTGGAAAAAGGATAGATGATCACCAGTCCCAGAACCGTAGCAATAAGCCATTTCCTGGCTAATTTCCCCTGTTGAATCGTGGACACGAGAGCTACAGCGAGGAAATTAGTTAGCAAAATTATCTTCATGCCGGAAATCAGACCCCACACGCATTCAGAGAAAAACACGCCCCAGAATAACCATCGCGCCAACCGATTCGAGGGATCAGAAAACTTCTCGATGCCCAAGATCAGCAGGCTAAAGGTGGCAAACTGAGCGCCAAAGTTGAATAACTGAGCGTCGGCAAGGTTATCCCAGTAGACATCAAGTGATTGGGTGTAGGCGAAAAGCTGTGACTGCAGCAGGTAGAGCTTGCAACCAAAACCGACCGCATACATAACTAGGGCAACGGCAACGATTCGGCCGCGACTATTCTGCTCCCGTGTTATTACGGGCCGGAGGCGATGCTTGGGTTCTAAGACTTTACAGCCCGTCCAAAAAGCTACCATGCCTACGATCACCAAGAGAAGTGCGGTTACGAGGGAGCTCTCATCAACCGGAGTATGAGGGTCTAGTCTGTCTGGGTCGAAAAAAACCTCCAAAGGACCGAATCCGTAAGTCAAAAGCATGATTACGGTGACATAAACCGGCAGGTCAAAAATTCGGGCCAGTTCAAACTTCCCCGAACTCAGGACGTAAAACAGCGACAGTGCTACAAAGCAGGCTAGTAGCAAAAAAAACAATGTGGCAGTCGAGCTGCCAACGAGACTGATTGTCACCACGACCACCGCACACGCGGCGCCAAACGTGAGCGACTTGGATAAAATAGATCTCAATACATCCTTTCCGAACGCCCAACGATCCGCCTAATTCTACTTCAAGTTTTGACCCCGCTCCGGAGAACCTGAAGTTCCTGCACAAACCACGCTTGAAAGAAGCGGCGGCATGGGAATGCCGTGGCGCTCACCATGCCAGCGGATAAGCTCGGACATCCGACTGTCATAGGAGTAGGCAGGGACGCAGCGAGCGTGGCCGGCGCGGGCGGTTCGTTCACGCTCTTCCGGGTTCGCCAGATAATAGTCAATCTTTTCTGCCAATTCCTGGGCTGACTCGAAACATTCGATTTCTTTGCCTTCTTCGTATAGTCCCAGGACCTCAGGATTGCGCTCGTGCAACATGAAACCGCCGCAAGCGGGAATAATGTAGGTGCGGCTCGTGGTGTGATCGCCCTGCGACGCACCCTGGACTTGACCGGACATGATGGCCAGATTGATCTTCGCTGCCTGGATTGCCCGGGTATAGCTTTCACCCAGCAGCGGAAGACCTTGGACGCATCTCCGCAGTTCTTTCGTTCGGCAACGCTCCTTCCAGCCGCCTCCCCAGGTGCGCAAATTGAGATTTGGGCGCAGATGCAGCAGGCCTTTGACCGCCTCTTCTTTGTAGGCCGTGTGCGTCGCAATAAAGCTCACGTCGCACCCAAAATCCTGAATGTCCCTGGGGTCGAGCTTTACCATTTTGTGCAATTCGGGATCATAGCCGTGCGGCACAAAGCATCCGGCCTTCAATTTGAGCTGCCGGGACACGTCCTTATACCAGAAAGGCTTGGTATAGAACACGCAGTCATACTCGGGAAGCGACTGCGGAATCCATTTGCCATGGGAAAAAGCCGACGTGTCAGGATAGTAGTTGTAAAGGGCCGCTCCCCTGGCGCCGATGGCTTTTAAGGTATTGGCCAGAACAAAATTGCCTTTGAAGGCCAGCAATATGTCCGGCTTAAACTGTTCTGCTGTTGCCAGAATGTAGTCGTTGAATTCCCGTACCAGTCTGGGTCTTACCAGGCGGCCGACAACACGCGAGGCGAACAATCTCGGCTGCGGGAAAAAAGTTTGAGCGTCAACATCAAGGACGTTGCAGCCGAGCCGTCGCAGGGCCTCCGCACAAGACCGTGCGTTGCTGCCGTACCAGTTCTCGCCTATGAACAATATGCGTAACATCAATTTGACGGATTCCGGGTAGACATGGTTTCTTGTCGCGGCGCAACGGCCGCCAAGCAGGCCGCCAGCGCTTCAACATCCTGATCGTAACTCCAATGCTCGATGATGGCTCGCGACCTGTCCGCCATCTGCTTTCTCAAGGCTGTGTCCCGGACCAGCGTGGCCAGGAGACTGGCCAGTTGTTGCACGTCGCCATAAGGGAAAATAAAACCGTTCTCCCGGTCTTTGACCAGGTCGCCGCCCGCTCCCACTCTGTCGGAAGCAATCACCGGGAGGCCGAAGCACATGGCTTCATTCACCGTCAGCCCCCACGGTTCAAACTCTGACGGCAGGACAAAAATATCTGCCGCGGCGTAAAACTCCGGCAGCTCGCTCTGGTTCTTGAAACCGGCAAAATGAACGTTGCGAACGTCCTTTTTTGCTACATGCTCCTGGAGCGGCGCCTTGAGCGGGCCGTCGCCGACAAAGACCAGGCTCGCCTCCTGCTGCAACGGCGCGAAAGCCGTCAGCAGATCAAGGGGCCGCTTTACGTCCGACAGCTTGCCGCAAAACAAGATCACCGGCAACCCTGGCGGAACTCCGATCCTCTGTCTGACCGCTTCGCGCGAGCCGCGCAGCCTTTCTGCCGCGGCAAAGAAAAACGCGTTGTTCACCGCAAACGGCACGAGAAAGATCTTGTTCTCCGGCGCGCCAAAGCCCTTGTAGAAGTTTGCGTTGTGCGTCCCGATCGCCAGGAAGCCCCGTATGCACTTGAATAACGGGACCAGCACTGCTTTCTTCATGGCCCGCTTCCAAAGCGGAACCGGACGGAGAGGATTGCTGTCACCTCGCATCAGTATGGGAACCTTCAAAACCAGGGCGGCCATGATCGCGGCCCAGATGGTGCATGTTGCCCAGCCATGCACCAGCAGAGCGTCAAACTTTCCTTTCCGAATCTTGGAGACAATTTGCGGGTTGATGGCGCCCCAGAAGCCCGACGCGCCCGGCCGGCTCAGGTTGCGCAGAAATTGGAACTTGTATCCCTGAAGCAGATCAATGTCCCATTTCACTTCGCGCCCAAATCCTGAATCCATGTATGGCTTGGCCCCGCTGTCGGAACAAAAAAAGACTTCTACATCAAAAGCGGGATGCGCGCCCAGCGCCTTAAATAGTGGGTCTTGATACTGTATGACGTGAGAAGCCAGAATCGCCAGGCGATAGCGGCGTTCAGGAGCCGGTCCGTTGCCGGGCGCTGTCACCTGTCCCCTGGCGTCTTCCAGCGGTGCGACGGCGTTGCGGGTCATGCCGAGGTGACTCCCGGCAGGTCGGTGATCATCTGGCGCGCGGGCAGAACCAAGTCCCGAATCCTGAGCTGCAAGAATGCAACAGAAAGCACCAGCATCACCACGAAACTTACGGTGTACGCAACGCTGGAAACAATGGCGGCTCCGATGTAACCGTATCGCGGCACCAGCAACATGAGTCCGATGAAGGTGACCGCCAAGCCCACGCCCTCGGCATACGACGGCAATGAAGGCTTGCCCATGGCGTTGGCCCCGTTGTAAAGCACTTGATTCAATCCCAGCGCCACCATCCCGGGGAGAAGCAGCCGGCAGGCCAGGACCGACCCGGCGAACCTGGGACCAAGAAGGGTAGAGATGAGAATGGGCGCCGCAAAAAACAGCCCGCAACACCCCGCCAGCAACCATATCAGCGACGCGCGGAATGAGCGGCTGATGGTGTGTCTGGCCTGGGCGTCTGACTGGCCGGAGCCTCGGGAGAAAGTGACCAGGCCCGCGGCCGCCGGGAAGAAGCTCACACTCATGGCCAGGGCCACGGCCATCGCGTACAAACCAAGTTCCTGCGCCGGGATCAGCAGCGCGAGTATCAGCTGGTCCACGCGCTGATTCAAATATGAAGTCAAGTTGGCCAGGTGGGTTTGCAGCCCGTAGCCCAGCAGTTTCTTGCCGACCTCTGTGCGAAACACGAATGCGGGATGCTCACGGCGGTAAAGAAAAACCAGTCCGGCGGCGAAGGCTGCTACAAATCCGATGACCTGCGTTGCCACTACCGCTTGCAGGCTGAAGCGCCCGAGCGCCCACAGTCCCAGCAAACCAAACGTGTAGCAGGCCGGAGAAATCAATCGGACGATGTTGAAGCGAAGCAAATCGCCCGCGCCTTGCAACACATTCCCAGGAAGGCCACCGAGAAGCAGCGCCGGTGTGGTCATCAAAAAGAACAATCCAAGCCGCTGCACGCTGGCCGGGTAATGGCGAAGCAGCACAGGCATCAGCGCCAATCCAACAATTACAACCAGAAGAGACTGGATAACGCCCAGGACGCTGGCGGCCGTCCAGACCTCAGAGATAGAGTGCTGTCGCCTGCCGGTGTAGAAGACGATTGCCTGGTTCAGTCCCAGCGATGCGAAAAACACGAAGGCCATGGGCCAAAGCGTGATCGCTGCCAACTCACCCCGGCCTTGTGGACCCAGCATCCGCCCACTCACTAGACCAGACACAAGCCCCAGAGCAAGCATGGCGAACTGCGCGGCCACCGTTCCCAGAAGGGCAGGCCGCCTTCGCCACCAGACGGTGGGGGCAAGCGCATTCTCCGCGGGGAGCACGACTACGCCGTCACAAGTCGTCTCCTGGGCCAGACCTGATTCTGTTTTTTGGTCTGCGGCAAACTTCATTGTTCCCACATTCCTAGGACTCTCGCGCCTGTGAACGCCAAGTCAGCCTGGATCTGAGCAACTGCAGTGAAGCCATCGTGGCCGGATCAGCTTTGATACGCTCGCTGAAAAAAGCAAAAGCGATGGCCAGCAGGAAAGCCACGAAGGCGGTCGTCAACACAATGATTGCCCGCTGCGGCGCAGACTTCAGTTCCGGCGGCTCGGCTTTGTCCAGGATCTGGACGATGGCGGAGTCCCGTGCTTCTTCCAGCCGGGCGGTTTCGTATTGCCGCGACAGCAGTTCATACAGCGCTTCCCGGTACTTGACTTCGCGCAGGCTGCGCAGGTATTCGAGAGCGGCTTCCGGCACCTTTTTTACGGCGACGTCAACCACCGATTTGCCGTTCTGTCCGGCCTCCACGCGGGCCAATTCGGTCCGCAGGGCGGCCAGTTCGGTCTGTGCGCGGATGAAGTCAGGATTGCCGGGCGTGGCGTAAGAGCGCATGGCCTCCACCTGGGCCTCTTGCGCAGCCGCGCGCGCATGCAAGCCGGCAAGAAGTTCAATCACCACTCTGGACTGGCTATCCACCTGCAGGATGCCGGTCTTCTCCTGCGTTTGTTTCATGGCCAGTTCGGCCTGGGACAGCTCGTCGGCGGCTTTCTGCACTTCGCGCTCAAAGAACAGCCGGCGCTTGGCGGCGTCGGTTACCGCGAGGGTCCTGGTGAGCTTCTCCAGTTCCTCAACGTAGCCGTTGGCCAGGCTGGCGGCCCGGCGGGGATCGTGGTCGGTGACCGAGATGGTGATGCCGCCCTCGCGTCCGGAGGTGATCTGGCTGTTCGCCGCCAGTTTTTTGCGGGCGTTGACGCGCATTTTTGAGTTGTAGACCGACAAGAGGGAAAAACGGTCAACAATGGCGTCGGCGACGGTGCGGCTCTTGAGGATGTAGATGTAGACGTCACCCGGGTTGCGCAGGCCCAGGTCGCGGCCGGCGATGGCGGCCAGCGGCGTCAACTGGCCCAGCATCGAAACTGCCGACTGCCCCTGCTGCGGCGGCATGATCTTGGCATTGGCCGTATAACTCTTGGGCCACAGCAGGGAAACCACAATCGCCAGCACGGTGGCGATTCCCACAAAATAAAAGATGAATCGCTTCCAGTCCGCCAATTTAATGGCCAGTTCAAGAAAGCTGACCCGCGGCTCGGCAACCGCCTGCGCTTCCTGATCAGCTTGATATTCGTATTCTGCTTTTTCCTGTTCTGCCATCTTTGAACTACCGGGACACTAAGCGTAGCGTTAGGCCACGCCATCTATGAACATGAAGACAGAGATCATAATACAGCCCAGATGCCTGGATGGGAACTTCCCCGGTAACCGCAGTGGTAAAGGCGCCTGTGCTAACATTCGGGAACGAAAGCGGTCTTAGCCTGTGGCCCTGAAGCAACCTATTCTGCGACTGTCCTCCGCCCTGTTGGGGCGGCACAACCTATACAGGCTTTCGCGTTTCCTCATCAATGGCGCAAGGGGCGATGTTGGCGCGAGTCGGCCAGGAGGAAAGGTTTTATGAAGGCCCTCATCACAGGCGGCGCGGGCTTCATTGGCTCCAACATCGCGGAGCTTCTGCGGGCGAATGGTCATGACGTGACGGTGCTGGACAATCTGATGTCCGGCTACCAAGCCAACCTCGACGGGCTGGCGGTGCAGTTCATCCGCGGCGACGTACGCGACGCCCCGCTGGTCAGCAAGCTGGCGGCGGGCATGGACGTGATCTTCCACCTGGCCGCTTCGGTGGGCAACAAGCGCTCGCTTGACCATCCCATCACCGATTCCGAGATCAACGTGCTGGGAACGCTGAACGTGCTGGAAGCCGCTCGCCACGCCGGCGTGCCCAAGGTCGTTTTTTCCTCGTCAGCCGGGATCTTCGGCGAGTTGAAGACCCTGCCCATCCGCGAAGAACATCCCCTCGAGCCGGACACGCCTTATGGCGCCAGCAAGCTGGCCGGCGAAAAGCTCTGCCTAGCCTACTCCAAACAGTATGCGCTGGAATGCGTGTGCCTGCGCTACTTCAACGTTTACGGACCGCGCCAGCAGTTTGACGCCTATGGGAACGTGATCCCCATCTTTGTCCACCAGATTCTGCGTGGCGAGCCCATCACCATTTTCGGCGACGGGGAGCAGACGCGGGACTTCATCAACGTCCGCGACGTGGCCCGGGCCAACTACGCTGCCGCCACGGCCAAGGGCGTATGGGGCGCGTTCAACCTGGGCAGTGGGACGCGCATCACCATTAACCGGCTGGTGCAGTTGCTGCGCGAATGCTCGGGAATCACCTTCCCCGCCGACTATGGCCCCAAGCGCCCAGGCGATGTGCTCGACAGCCTGGCCGATATCAGCAAGGCAAGCAAAGAGCTTGGGTTTTCGCCCATCGTGACCATGTACGCGGGGCTGCCCGAGTACGTCCAGTGGGCCAGGGCAAACATGGACAATCCGGTGGCGGCAGGTACCAACCAGTGAGCCAGATGAACATCTTGGTCCTGGGCGGCGTCGGTATGCTGGGCCACAAGCTGTTCCAGCATCTCAGGGAGCGCTTCCCGGACACTTCTTGCACCGTGCGTGGCAGCGCCGACGAGGCCGCAGCGCTGGCGCCCGGCCTGTTTGGGAATGGATACGTGATCGGCAACGTTGACGCAGCCGATCTGACGGGACTCGAGCGTTTGTTGACTGAACGGCGGCCGAATGTCATCGTCAACTGCGTTGGCGTCATCAAACAACGCCCTGAAGCCAAGTCGGCGATCCCCAGCATCACCATCAACGCCCTTCTACCCCATCTGCTGGCCGAGTGGTGCGAGCGTTGGGATGGCCGGCTGATCCACTTCAGCACGGACTGCGTCTTTAGCGGCGAACGCGGCAACTATTCTGAAGACGACGTTGCCGACGCACATGACCTCTACGGACGCACCAAGTACCTGGGCGAGGTGAGCGCCAAGAATGCTCTCTCGTTGCGCACCTCGATCATTGGACGCGAGCTGGAGCATTTTCAATCGCTGCTGGAATGGTTTCTCAGCCAGAATCGTGGCCCGGTCAAGGGTTACACCCGGGCTTTTTATTCGGGAGTCACTACCAACCACATGGCTGGCTTGGTCGCGCGTATTATCGAAGAGCAGCCGGAGTTGCACGGACTCTTTCAGGTGACCGCCGCCACCATTTCCAAGTTCGAGCTCTTGTGCCTATTGCGCGACGCTTATGGGAAGGACGTAGAGATCGTCCCCGACGATAGCTTCTTCTGCGATCGCAGCATGAAGGGCGATAGATGGATTGGGGCCACCGGTTATCGCGCACCCTCCTGGCCTGAACTGGTGGCGCAACTCGCGCATGACAGCACACCCTACGAGCAGTGGAGGCGAAATGCACGGCAAACCATTTGAGGACAAAACCATCCTGATCACCGGCGGCACCGGGTCGCTGGGCAAGACGCTGGTGCGCCGCCTGCTCAGCGGTCACGATGGCGATCCTGCCAAGGTCATCGTCTATTCCCGCGACGAGGCCAAGCAGCACTTCATGCGCCTGGACTACCAGAAGAAAACCGCTGCCACCGACGAAATCATCTATCGTAACTTCCAACAGAAGCTGGAATTCCGCATCGGCGACGTTCGCGACGCCAACGCGGTAGAGGCCGTCATGCGCGGCGTGGACATCGTCTTCAACGCCGCCGCTCTGAAACAGGTGCCCACCTGCGAATATTTTCCGTATGAAGCGGTGCGCACTAACATCGAGGGGCCGGAAAACATCGTGCGCGCCATCCAGAAGCACGCTCTGCCGGTAGAGACTGTCATCGGCATTTCCACTGACAAGGCCTGCAAGCCGGTCAACGCCATGGGCATGACCAAGGCCATCCAGGAGCGCATCTTCATCCAGGCCAATATGCGCTGCCCCGGCACGCGCTTTGTCTGCGCCCGCTACGGCAACGTGCTGGCCTCGCGCGGTTCGGTGATTCCGCTATTCCATGATCAGATCTTCAACGGCGGCCCGGTTACCATCACCACGCCGGAAATGACGCGCTTTCTGCTTAGCTTGGAAGAGGCGGTGGAAACCGTAATCTACGCCGTGAAACACGGCCTGCCCGGCGAGACCTTTATTCCCCGTGTTCCGTCGGCCCTGGTCACGAACGTGGCCAAAGCATTGATTGACAAACGCCCTATTGAGATCAAGATCACCGGCATCCGTCCCGGAGAAAAAGTGCACGAAATTCTGGTCAGCGAAGAAGAGGCGCATCGCACCGTGGAGCGCGGCAAGTATTACGTGATCCAATCCATGCTCCCCGAGGTGTGCGAAGGCACGGCCGCGGGAGGCAGCGTGGAACACGAGTACAGCTCGGGAGACGACGTGATGAGTCCGGAAGATACCGTCGCGCTGCTGAAACGCGAGCGCCTGATGATGGAAGACGTGGCCCACGAAACTCAGGAGACACTGCGTTGAGAGTCATGACCATCCTGGGCACGCGGCCGGAGATCATCCGGTTGAGCCTGATCATCCGTCTCCTCGACGAGCGTGCTGATCATCTGCTGGTGGATACCGGGCAAAACTATGACGACCGGCTCAATGGTCTTTTCTTCCGCGAACTGGACGTACGCAAGCCCGACTTTTCCCTGGCCGTGCGCGGCACTGGCTTTAGCGACCAGGTCGGCCAGATCCTGGGTCGCATCGAACCGCTCATGCTGGAGCATCGTCCGGACCGCGTGTTGATTCTGGGCGATACCAATAGCGGCCTGTCGGCGATTGTCGCGCGCCGATTGGGCATCCCCGTCTATCACATGGAAGCCGGCAATCGCTGCTACGACTTCCGCGTACCGGAAGAGGCCAATCGCCGGATCATTGACCACATCAGCACGGTGCTCATGCCATACACGAACCGCAGCCGGGAGAACCTGCTGCGAGAAGGCATCAGTCCGGAGAGCGTCTATGTTACCGGCAATCCGATCAAGGAAGTCATAGACCATCACGCTGCGGCCATCAACGCCAGCCCGGTGTTGACCAATCTTGGATTGAGTCCGAAAGGATTCTTTCTGGTGACCATGCATCGCGCCGAAAACGTGGATGTGGAATCGCGCTTGCGCGATCTGGTGCAGGCGCTTGCGCTTTTGCACCAGGAATACGGGTATCCGGTGGTGTGCTCGTTGCATCCGCATACGCGCGCCCGCATGCGGGAGTTTGGCGTGGATCTGGATCGCGCTGGTCTGGTCTTTGCCGAGCCATTTGGTTTTTTCGATTTTATTCGCCTGGAGCAGTCGGCATTTTGCCTGCTTTCTGACAGTGGAACCGTGCAAGAAGAGGCCTGCATTTTTCATGTTCCCAACGTGACGATTCGCGACGTGACGGAGCGGCCGGAGACCATTGATTGCGGGTCCAACGTGCTTGCGGGGTGCGACCCGGAGACCATTCTCCGATTGGTCAGGCTGGTGACGGAAAGGCCGGCCAACTGGCAGCCGCCTCCTGAGTACCTGATGACCGATGTGGCCGCGACGGTCGTTGGGATAGTGCTCGGCCAATCCCGCCCTGACTTGAGCGCACCTGAAACCCATCCGGCAATCCCCGCAGCCGCATCACGTAGGAACTAGCGATTGCGCATCCTGCTCCTCATTGATGACTACTATCCCAGCACCAAGTCCGGCGCGAAGATGATGCATGACCTGGGTGTGCAGTTCGTCCGCGACGGCCACCAGGCCATTGTGGTGACCTCGGCCCACCCTGTGCAGCAGGGCCTCGACATCTCCGTGGAAGATGGCGTCACCGTGGTACGGGTTCGCACCGGCGATCTGAAAAACGCCAGCCGTGCCATGCGCGGCCTGCGCGAGTTCCGTCTACCTGCCACGATCTGGCGCAAGGCCAAGACTTTTTTTTCTGCCCATCACTGCGACCTGATCGTCTTCTATTCCCCGACAATTTTCTTCGGCGACCTCGTCCGCAAGCTGAAAGCGGTTTGGGGCTGCCGGGCTTACCTGGTACTGCGCGACATCTTCCCGCAATGGGCGGTGGATGCCGGCGTCATTAAGAGGGGCCTTCTCTATCGTTATCTGAGACGCAAAGAGCTGACGCAGTACGCCGCCGCCGACATCATCGGCGCCGAAGGCGCAGGCGACCTCCAATACTTCAGACTGGATCCGCGTCTCAAGGGCCATCGCGTGGAAGTACTCTCAAACTGGACGGACACGCAACCACCTCCGCCGGCGGGGACAAAGTTTCGCGAGCAGCTGGGCCTGCGAGATAAAGTAGTGTTCGTCTATGGCGGGAATATTGGTGTTGCCCAAGACCCGGACAATCTTATGCGGCTGGCTACTTCTGTGAAAGATCGGCAAGAGATATTCTTTTTGCTTGTGGGCGGTGGCAGCGAGGCGTCAAGGCTAGGCCGGCAGATCGAAGAACAACATCTTGCCAACATAAGACTTCTTCCTTCGTTGTCGCAGGAGGAATACCTTCAGTGCTTGTCCGAGTTTGATGTCGGCTTGGTCAGCCTGGATCGCCGGCTGCAAACTCACAACTCAACCGGCAAGCTGCTCGGCTATCTGTTGTGTGGTAAGCCAGTCCTGGCCAGCTTAAATCCCGGCAATGGCCTCGCCGACCTACTGCGGGGGGCTGATGCCGGTATCGCCTACGAAAATGGTGATGATCAGAAGCTGCGTGACGCGGCGCTGCGCCTGGCCACCGATAGCACGCTGCGCCAGCGTATGGGGAATAACGCACGCATCTTGCTCGAAAGCCGATTCTCGGTGCAGGCAGCCGCCGGGCAGATTCTCTCCCACTTTCAGTAGGGACATCAGGATTGCCGAATCCTAAATTGTTTATCTTGAGCTCTTAAGCCAAATGAACGAAGTGTTTCGAAAATTGCCAGGGCGGATTCGCCCGTATCAAAAAGACACACCTGATTAGAATTAGCCAATCTTCCAGTTTTCCTGGACTAACTTTCTTTCGTAGCTTATGGAACTGCTTGCTTCCATTGGTGTTGCTAAGAATTGTAAAGATAAGTAATGAGTCATCAAGCGAACGATCTATCTTAAATCTACATAAAAGTAGTCTGACCTAATCGCTTCTTACGCGGAAGCGTAATATAATTGCGACAATTTTTGTACCAGTAGTCAGAGAGATTTGTAGGACCCAGATAGCAGAATGGAGAAGGCCAGGTTTCCCCAGCCTGACCAATCATAACGAAATGGCAGTCCAGTTTGTCGTTTTCCTGCTGTTGAGCATCGTTGTAGCGGCCGTCCTCACGCGCATAGTGCGTGATCTTGCCAATCGCTACGGACTTGTGTCTAGGCCGGAGTCAGCGCGTCATCTTCATACGCGCGCGATCCCGCGATTGGGCGGCGTTGCTCTCCTTCTTACGTTCATTACAGTTTTCGGTGGGTATCTGTTTGTGGCGAGATATGGCCTTGCCTCCGCTCCTGCAGCCGACAAGTTTGTGAAGCTGGTACTGCCTGCTGTGGTCCTGTTTATCGCAGGCCTCGTGGACGACTTGAAGGGCCTCAATGCACCCACCAAACTTCTGATCGAGATCGCAGGTGGCGCGTCCTTGTATTTCGGCGGAATGGGGTTTACCTGTTTTCAGTGGTCCGGAGCCGATCCGGCGGTCAACTCCGCCATTTGCCTGCTGGCTACGGTGTTTTGGGTGGTGCTGATCTGCAATGCAATGAACCTGATTGACGGTCTGGACGGGTTGGCCGCAGGAGCATCGCTCTTTTCCATGGTCACCATTTTTACTCTGGCGCTGATTGGCCAGCGTCCGGGCGTGGCCATGGCCACAGTGGTGATGGGCGGCGCGCTTGTTGGTTTTCTGGTCTTCAATTTTAGTCCCGCGTCAATATTTCTCGGGGATTCCGGCAGCCTGTTTCTGGGCTTCATGCTCAGCGGGTTTGTGATGGCTGAATCCCAGAGCCAGAAGACCATCACCTCGGCGGTTCTGGTTCCAGTGATTGCCTTTGCGCTGCCACTAACCGATACCGCAATGAGCGTGTTGCGACGATTTTTGAGCGGGCATTCATTGTTTGGGGCTGATCGCGAACACATTCACCACAAGCTGCTTGATCTTGGCTTGACGCACCGCCAAGCGGTATGGATTCTTTACGGCGTTTCCGCCATGTTTGCGGTGCTTAGCTTGTTTATTTTCGTGATAGGTCCCAACCGCTTGTTGTTTATTCCCGCCGTGTTCAGCCTGGTGTTCCTTTTGTTCTTTGGATTGCGCCGGCTCGGGTATCACGAGTTTGCCGAAGCCCGCAGGATATGGCATCGGGCGGCGTGGCAAAAGGAACTGATGGCGCGGAACATCGAAGTCCGCAAGATCGCTGCCAGGTTGCGGACAACTACCTCCTTTCCTGAGGCGCTCAACCTTCTGGAAAGCTGCTTGCGCGGCAGCTTTGATGGCTTCGAGATTGTTCTGCTTCCCGAGTGGGCCCACATTGCTTTCCCCGGGCAAGCTCATCAACCTGGGGTAAAGAGATTCTGGAACGAGACGGCCTGCGAAAGGATGCTGTTTTCCTTTGCGTTGAGCACAGCAGCAAGCGGGACTGTAGGGTGCCTGTCTCTCTATCGCAGCTTAGACGCCGATTTGCCGATTGATGTTGACTTTTTCGAGCATGAGCTGCGCGGCGCCTTGGGCCGAGTCCTGGAAACCGCCTCGCATATCTCCCCCGAATCGCGGCCCGTGAGCCCCTTTCCGCCGGCGCCTGCTGCAACGCGTACCACCGGGATCAACGGGATGGTGTCTGCACGCGGCCCCGAGGCCTCTTGATGGTCCCCTCATAGGTCCGTTCTGGTTACGGCTGTCTAATTTTATATATAGTTAAGCCTGCAAATTCACGCATGCGTCCTCGCCTTCTCTTACCGGCAGCGTCGTTCAGCTTGTGGGTGATGGTCGTCCCCATCATTACCGCTGGCAGTTCTTTGGCCCAGGGACTCCTCGACAATCCGCGCCCAGCAGCCAGCAATAGCGAAAGTCAAGGCACAAATCAAGTCCAGGCCCAGGACTCGGATCGGAATCGGAACTCAGGCCGAACCCAGCACCCAGACACGCCCAAGACCGACCAACCTTCGGGTGAGATGTCACTGAAGAAGGTACTTTTGAATCTGCCGGGCGACCAAAAGGCCATCTGGCTCTCGCCGTTCCGCCTGCGCGCACGTGATTCTTCCTGGCTGGGGCCCTTCGCTGCGACTGCCGGTCTTCTATTAGCCGGTGACGAGAACTTCATGTTGCACGAGCGTTCGAATGCTCAGTCGATCAAGCGTAGCAATGACGTTTCCAACGGCGGCCTTGCGGTCCTGGCCGGAGTGCCGGCAGGCATGTATGTGTGGGGAAGCTTGTACGGCTCCCCGCGGCAGCGCGAAACCGGACTGCTCACTGCCGAAGCGCTGGCCAACAGCGCGATCGTAAGCGAGTCGTTGAAACGAATCCTGGGGCGGGAACGGCCCACGTCCACCGGCGGCCGGGGACAGTTCTTCCATGAGTTCGCAGATCCGTCGTTTCCTTCCGACCATGCGATGTTGAGTTGGACGGCCGCTTCGGTCATTGCGCACGAGTATCCCGGCTGGCTCTCGCAGACGCTCGCCTATGGGACCGCCGGGGCCGTCAGCATCGCCCGGGTCAGCGGACGCAAGCACTTTCCCGCTGACATTGCCGTGAGTGCGCCCCTGGGGTGGCTGATCGGACGCCAAATCTACCGCGCCCATCATGATCCCGAGCTCGACGATGGACTGTACGGCCATTTCATTTCGGAAGGCCACAGGTTTGAAGCCGAGCAAACCGGGACAACCTATGTTGCGATGGATAGCTGGGTGTATCCCGCGCTGGATCGCCTCGCGGCCATGGGCTACATAGAAACCGCTCAGACCGGCATGCGGCCTTGGACCCGCAGCGAGTGTGCGCGGCTGGTGGAAGAAGCCGGGTATGGGATCGACCCGGATGGGCCCGACAAATGGGCTCTGCGCATCAACGAGCGTCTGGCCGCTGAGTTTGCTCCCGAGATGGGCGCGCCCGCGTCCCAGCCCGAAGCTCGTATCGAAGAAGTCTATGCCCGTGTAGGCGGTATTTCCGGCCGTCCCCTGGCCGATGACTTCCATTTCGCTAAGACCATTGCTGATGATTTTGGACGGCCATTTGGCCAGGGCGTTAACATGGTCTCCGGCGTTTCGGCGCGAACGGTAGTGGGACCAATGGCGTTTTACGTGCGCGGTGAATACCAGCACGCCGGAACGCTTCCTGCGCTGGATGCCGCCGCCCAGGCAGCGATTGCCCGCCAGGACTTGGTGCCTTTCGCACCCCCACAACGGACCGCAACGCTGGATCGCGTGCGCCCCCTCGATGCGTACGTTTCATTCAACTTCCGCGACAATTTGATTTCGTTTGGCAAACAGACGCTCTGGTGGGGGCCGGGTGAGGACGGCCCTTTCCTCTTCAGCAACAACGCCGAGCCGCTGCCGCTGCTGCGCATCTCGCGGGCCTCACCCATTGTTCTGCCCTGGATCTTTGGTCTGCTGGGCGGCATTCGCGTCGAACTTGTATGGGGACAGTTGAACGGCCATCAATTTGTCTCAATCATCGATACGTCCGGGACACAGAGAGTGGTGAGTGCTCCATTGCGGCCGCATCCGTTTATTCAAGGGGAGAAGATTTCATTCAAGCCGACGCGCAACTTTGAGTTCGGGTTTGGGGTAACGACGATCCTGAGCGGTCCTGGTTTTCCCCTGACGCTGCACAGCCTCGCTCGCAGCTACTCCCTGAGTAACACTACTCCCGGAGTATCCAATGATCCCGGAGACCGTCGCTCAGCCTTCGATTTTTCTTATCGCGTCCCCGGACTGCGCAACTGGCTCACGTTTTATGGCGATTCCTTCACGGAAGACGAGTTCTCGCCCATTTCTTTTCCCCGTAAATCAGCTTTTCGCGCCGGTCTTTACCTGCCTCAGCTGCCGAAACTGCGGCAGATTGACTTGCGCGCAGAGGGCATCTACACCGACATCCCCAACTTGGGCGCTGGGGTCTCGTACTTCAACACGCATTACCTGAGCGGATACACGAATTACGGCCAGATCCT
This sequence comes from Terriglobia bacterium, assembly GCA_020072815.1. Lineage (NCBI taxonomy): Bacteria > Pseudomonadati > Acidobacteriota > Terriglobia > Terriglobia bacterium. Next base: position 141,927 of record JAIQGE010000023.1, read on the forward strand.
TGGAAACGCGATCGGACGCGAAGGCCGCGGCGTCAATATCTGGAGCACCTACCATTTGACCGCCGACAACAGCTTGCAGCTGCACTACCGCACCCAGCACGTGAACCCCGAGTTTCTAAGCGGAGGCAAGCTGCGAGATTTCGACGCGACCGGCACCCTGGTGCGGGCGGGCAGCCTGGTCTTCAGCGGCACAGTGAAATACGAACACTGGAATTTCCCGCTGCTCGCGGCCACTCCCAAGACCAACGTGAGTGCTGGGTTGCAGATAAGCTGGCGTCCGGTACATGGGTGGAGTTTGTGGCACCGGGCAGGCGCACACCGCAGCAATCAGGTGATGCGCTGATACTTTGCACGTTTGAACGCCGGCTTAGTGGAAATCGTGCGACTGCGTCTCCGCTTCGGTCACAAACAGCGGCAAGATTTTCTGCGCCTTCAAGTGCACGATGCCATCCTGGTTCTGCACTGTTCCCTGCACTTTGAGAAAGCGCTCATGCAGCACTACCGCCGGGTCTTTGCTGTAAACGTCCGGCATAACAATAATGTTGGCGTTTCCGGTTTCGTCTTCCAGGGTGACAAAAATCAGCCCTTTGGCCGTGCCTGGCCTCTGCCGGGTAATCACGCATCCGGCCACCACCGCCGGCTTGCCGTGGGGCGTTTCGCGGAGTTCAGCCGCGGAGAGTATCCCCATACGGCTCAACGCCTTGCGCTGATAGGCCATAGGATGCGGGCCCACCGTCAACCCAGTCCCGTAATAGTCGGCGACCAGGCGTTCTTCGGTTTCCATCCTATATAAAGGAGAGGCGGCGTCCGGCTCCACCACGTCCTTGAGCAACGGGCCAACCGGACGCGCGGCTTTTTCGATCTGCCACAGTGCGTCGCGACGATGCAGCGTCTGCGAATTGCTCTTCTCTGCTGCCCCGATCTTGTTCAGTGCGCCGATGCGGGCCAGCATCGCCAGATTCGCCCGGCTCAGCTGCGGCACGCGACGTGTCAAATCTTCCGTGGCCGTGAACGGCTGCTGCAGGCGGGCTTCAATCAGCGCTCGGGCAGCGCCTTGCTGCAGCCCACGAACATAGCGCAGGCCCATTCGCAGGATCGGTTTCTCGTCGCCATTCTCCAGCGTGCAGTCCCACTCCGAGCAGGTCACATCAATCGGCTTCACCTTCAACCCATGCCGCTGCGCGTCTTTCACAATGGTTGCCGGAGAATAAAATCCCATCGGCTGGTTGTTCAACAATGCCGCCGTGAACGCCGCCAGGTATCGCACTTTCAAAAATGCGCTGGCGTATGCGATGAGCGCAAAGCTGGCCGAATGCGACTCCGGAAATCCGTATAGCGCAAACGAACTGATGAACTTGACGATGTCGTCCTGCGCTTTAGGCAAAACGCCGTTGGCCGTCATGCCGGCGCGCAACTTGGTTTCAATTTCCTTCATGCGGCGCTCAGACCGCTTATGTCCCAGCGCGCGCCGCAACTCCTCCGCTTCGCCGCCGGTAAAGTTGGCGCAGATCATGGCCATGCGCAGCAGTTGTTCCTGGAACAGCGGCACGCCCAGCGTCCGCTTCAGCACCGGCTCCAGCGACGGATGCGGATAGGTCACCGGCTCCTTCCCTTGCCGTCGCCGCAGATACGGGCTGGTCATCTGCCCGGTGATGGGCCCTGGACGGATCAGCGCCACCTGCGTCACCAGGTCGTAAAAGCGGTCAGGACGGTTGCGCGGCAATGATGACATCTGCGCACGGCTCTCAATCTGGAACATGCCAATGGTGTCCGCCTTGCGAATCACGTCATATACGTCCTGAGCGTCCGGCGGTAGGTGCGCCAGATCAACCTCTTCGCCGTAATGGTCGCGAATCAGCCCAATGGAATCTTTTAACACCGCCATCATCCCCAGGCCCAGCAGGTCAACTTTGATGATGCCCAGGTCAGCGCAGTCATCTTTGTCCCACTGCACCACTACGCGCCCCGGCATGGTGGCCGGCTCCAGCGGCACCACCGAATCAAGCTGGCCCTGGCAGATCACCATGCCGCCGGAATGCTGGCTCAAATGCCGCGGCAGGTCCTGCACGCGTTCGCACAAATCAAGATATTTGGCGATGCGCGCGTGCGTCAGGTCCAGCCCGGCGTTGGCGAAGTGGCGATCAAACGTGTCTTCCGGCCCGCGCCATTCCCATCCGCCGACGAACGACGACACGCGGCTCAGCGTCTCCGGATCGAAGCCGAACACTTTTCCTACTTCGCGCGCCGCCAGCCGTCCGCGATAGGTGCAGACGTTGGCGGTCATCGCCGCGCCCAGTTGTCCATAACGCTGATAGACGTATTGAATGGCTTTCTCGCGCTCGTCACCGCTGGGCAGATCCAGATCAATGTCCGGCCACTCGCCGCGCTCTTCTGACAGGAAGCGCTCAAAGAGCAATTCCATGCCGACCGGGTCCACCGCGGTAATCCCCAGCGAATAACACACCGCGCTGTTGGCCGCCGACCCCCGGCCCTGCACCAGAATGCCCTGTTCGCGGCAGTAACGAATAATGTCCCAGACGATCAGGAAATATCCTGCCAGCTCCAGCTTCTCAATCAGCTTGAGTTCTTTTTCCAGCTGCCGGCTGACGCGATCGCTGATTGGCTTGTAACGGTCCGCTGCTCCCTGCATGGTCTGTGCGCGTAGAAAATCACTTTGCCGGCCGCCGTCTGGCACGGGATAGCGGGGAAACTCGTAGCCCAGCTTCTCCAGAGAAAACTCCAGCCGTTGCGAAAGCTCAACGGTGTTGGCGATGGCTTCCGGCACGTCGGCGAACAGCCTGGTCATCTGCTGCGGCGTGCGCAAGTGCCGCTCAGAATTTCTGCACAGCAGACGCCCCGCGTCGCCAAGCTCGCGTTTGTTCTTGATGCAAGTGAAGACATCCAGAATCTCGCTGTCTGCCGCTGTGGCATAACACACGCCGTTGGTCGCCAGCAGTGGCAGCTTCAGCTCGCGCGCCAACCCGATCGAGGCGTGGTTGCGCGCCTCCTGACGGCGATCAAAGTGCCGCTGCAACTCCACGTAAACGTTCTTGCTGCCAAAAACGTCTTTCAATTTGATCAGTAATTCCCTGCCGGCACTTGTTCCGCCCTGCTCCAACGCCTGTGCCAGCGGACCACGCTCATCGCCCGTGAGGCATACCAGCCCGGAAGCGTGCTCGGCCAGCTCATCCAGCGCGGCTGACGACTGCGCATGCTTCGCCACCCGCAACTTGGTCCTGGTCAGCAAGCGGCAAAGGTTCTGATAGCCCGTCCGCGATTCGCACAGCAGAGGATAGTTTGACGCACCGTTTTCACCGTTGACTGTAAGCTCGGTTCCTACATGGGCGCGCAATCCTGCTTTCTGCGCGCTCATATGAAAGCGTGGCGACCCGTAAAGGCCATCGCGATCGAGCAGCGCCACGGCGGGAATGTCCATGCCCGCGGCGATGTTGGTTAGCGCTTCCGGAAGAGACCCTCCTTCCAGAAACGAAAACGCTGACCGGCAGTGGAGTTCTGCGTATTGCATGGTGGTTTTAGCTTTTGTTTTTGGCTCTTAGCTCTTTTTCGCGAATCCGAGTTTATCCGCGATCATTCGCGTTAGGTTTCCGTTCTTGCCAGTCCGATCACGCGCGATCACGCTGCGATGTCGGGGCCCCCCCGGACCGGCCGCCTTTGCCGGGCTGGGTGAGGTGTCGGCGATTCCGGCGATTTCTTAGTCGTACATCCCTTCCACAAACCACTGCCCTGACCCGACCTCGCGAAAAATCCTGTACAGCGCCATCCCCCCTTCGACGCTGATTTCCACGTCCCACTCATCACGCTGCCATTGCTCCGCCTGGTCCCACCAGTCGCCGCTGATGCGCCATGGCCCCCAAGCCTGGCGGATTTCCACTTGCTTGTGCTGAAACGTCATCGTCGTAGGTCGTCCGTTGCTCAGCTCTACCTTGGCCCCCACAACCGGCCGAAACCAGCGGAACGACAAGCGTAGCGAAGATGCCCTAACCGCACTCTCCGCCTCTACGGTCGCCCGCTCCTGAAAAGGCATGACGGCAAAGCTGTCCGGCCGATGGGAGTCGACGGTTGCGGGAAACCCCACGCGCTCGCGTCCTTGCGCGTCGCTCTCACCGACCACCGCCCGCAGCCGCGCCATCGTGATTTCCAGCTTGGCCGGCTCCGGAGAAAGAGGCTGAAACAGTCCTGTCTGCGTCATACGAATGCGCGCCGGAAAAGCTTCTATCGTCATTCGCTTCACCGGGCCCTGCGGTGGGTGGGCTGCTAACTCAAGCTGCAGCAGCTTGAGTAGTATCTTGGAGTCCTGTGAGGGCACTGGTAGTTTGAGTGATCGCTGGTACCGAGGAGAAACTGGGAGCGACACTGCCATTGCGTTCAATTGCCGGTCACTGTGAATTTCCAGATCCAGATCGAGCCGTATATGGTCTGTGGCCAAAGATCTTGCCAGAAGCCTTGCCGTCAGCTGTTCCAGCAAACGATTCAGCAGGAAAAACAGAGGCTCCAGCAATTCCAACGATTCTTCCAGCTCCATGCTCTCTCTAAACGTGGCCGGGGCCTCGAATGGGACAAGCTCGCGCTGTACTTTCCCCTGGGCCAATCGCTGCAAGTGCAGGCCGTATTGGCCGAGGCGTTGCGTGATCGCAATTGCCGGCAATCCAGCCAATGATCTGAGATCTCGAACGCCCCAGCTGTCGAGCGTGTCGAAGGTCTCAGCCCTAGGCTGCAGTACTTCAACCGGCAGGCATGCCAGATGATCGGCTTCTTTCCCTGGGCGTACGACCGTGGTACCTGGGAAGCCCCGCGCGGCACAGAGCGCCGCATCTGGATTGGCAGCGAGCGCAACATTTACGGAGAGACCGCAGGCTTCGGCACGGCAGGCAATTTGCCGGCCCATCTCGGCTGGAGATCCCAGCAATCGTTCCAACCCCATCAGATCCAAAGTCACTGTGCCGCCGCTGGTGGACTCCACGCGCGGTGAAAAGCTGAGACCGCAGTCCAGCAGTGCCATCTGCGCGCCTTGCTCTTGTAGCGTAGACCGCTTTTTCAGAACGACGCCGGGAAAGACCCCGGCCTGTGCCTTAGTCATCCCGATTTGCAGGCCCGCGGCTCGGGCGGCACCATTGCAGGCAACTACCTTTAGCAACGATTCTGGCCCGTCCACGATCGCAGCCGCTAGGCTGTCGGGCGCCGGCAAGCCGTGTCTCAATGCGGCTTGGACAGCGAAGTCAGGAGCATACATACACGCAAAGATCATGGCCTCACGCCCAACGTTGCAGAGTTACGACATTCGAGGAGGCCGATTGCACCGGTTTCCGTAATCGGGTTCGCCCGATGTCAAACTGGCATCGCAAGTGCGTCAGGACCCGTGCATGTGAAAGCTCTCCGCCACAGGAGCCAGCGTCTTCGCCTGTCAAATGCAGCGTCAGGCCAGCGCAACTCGGTGCCGCAGGACAACTCATCAAAAACACCAGGGCGGTCGGAGCTTTCTCCATCACGCGAGCAAAGCGGAACCATGTGCTCAAAGGCACCTTTTTTATCAGGTTTTCTGGAATCGAACTCAAATCGGCTGCGATCAGTCCGAATCCTCCGTTCTGCGCCAAAATATCCACCGCCTTGAAAGCTTTCTCTAGGGACCGAAGGCTGGCGCCTTCGCACCTGACCCACAGCAGGCGGGATAGATCCACACCGGCGGCCTCCGCGGATTCGGCGTCAAAGCCATCTCCAGCATCAACCAGCGTGCAAAACTCTCCCTGACCAGTCATCTTCGCCAGCAACGCCAGCAGCAGCGCCGTTCGTCCAGCGCTTACTCCTGCCGCAGAACAAATCTGGGTCAATGCCCGGCGAGGCACGCCTCCAATGAGCCGGTCCAGGACTTCGATTCCGCTGGGAAACATTTCGGGAGCCGGGGAACGAACATGGCTCAGTGCACCGGGAACGCGGCTTTCCACCTGGGCGCGGATGCGGGCAAGAGACGTACTCGTCACGATAAGCTCCCTCAATCAGTCCGGGCAGTCACAACAGTTGCGGTTCAATATTGGTGGGCCCTTGGGTCGTTGCAATTCGGAGAAGATGATCCTGCAGCATCGCTGAGTCCACGTGTGGGCTTTGCTATTTAGACACTCGCAGCTCGGGCACTCTCCTCGCTGCAGACTCGACGGCTTCCAACTCGTGCAGCAATTCGTGGCGCAGCGTTCCGAGAGCGTCGTGGGTGGCTGCTGCTTCGATCAACAGGTAAACAATGAGGACCACGGCGCCGGCCGTGATTATCAGCGCTGGCCGATAAAGAGTTGCACCATTGAGCCAGATACCCGGAACAGCCAAAACCAGCGCGACCGGTACCCCTAGCTCAAATTTAAGCCGGGCAACCAAGTTTCGCAGATGGCGCCGTCCCGAGGGTTCAATCTCAAATGGTTTGCGCAAATACGCCCACCATTCCACAAAATGCAGTCCTTTGGTCCTAGCGTCGCGCTGCCGGTCGAGCCAGATGCTTTCGATCCTTATCCCAATATCATCAAGGACAATCCCGACAAAGATTGAAATCAGCATTAGAACAAAAGCCGTCTCTGTGTGGTTCTGTTTGACCATATCCTGAAAATCGGGGGAGCCCATAAGGAAGACAAACCAGGGTGCGATTGCGGTAAGCCCGGGCAGGACCAGACTCACTAAAGGGAAAAAGACTGCTGAACCAAACGCCGAGAAAAGCTCTTTCATTTTGGCACCTCCAGAGCAGAGGGCTTAATTACCTTCGCATAAGGTATATTTGCCTTTTGTTCGCTTAAATATAGTGCCGTCCGCGGGCTTTGAGCAACCACAAAATCTTGTGGAAGGCCACAAATGGCAGCCCTGGATATGGTGTTTCCAGAATTCCAACTGGTGCAATGATCTCTGACCATGAAGCTTGGGCTGCTGGGCCGCGTACTGTTGACGAACCCTTCACAGTTTCGCGATGTGCGGATTCTTTGTGCCCCGTTAGCTGCTCCATTGCGCAAGAGTAAAACTGCTTGCGGAAGTACAATGTTGTCCACTCTCTAGTTTCAAATAGAAGACTCGGAAACCTCTATTTAGGGAATCAAGGGCGAACAAGATGAAAACGCTTTTTATTGCCGCAATTGTCGGATTGGCTTTGGTGTTGGCGGGGCCATGCATAGCGCAAGAGCTAAAAACCGTTGCAGAATGCCGTGCCCACCGCGAGGCTTGGTACGCATCCGCGAGTAACGATACCAAGCGTTTGTCTGTAAGCGATTTGGTGCATCGGGCCGATCAGATGATCATTTGCGGCAGGGACATCGACAATAAGCCCGTCGAAGTCGGCATGACCCGAGCCCAAGCGACGGACGCACTCCTGGACGCAAGCGGCTATGATCAATTGGCTCTAGCATACTACCGCGAGGCTTTCAGCCGCGCTTCGCGGTTCATAGACAAGAAAAACCTGTCCAATGAATTCATCGCTGACGATAAGAACCGCAAGATAGTTCGATCACCGGACACCAGTAAATTGTCGAAATGAGTAGGACTCCTGTAATGAAGTTTGGACTACTGGCCCGATTGTTGTTGAAGGACCCTTCTGAGTTTTGCGACAGAGTGCTTACAATCGCAGAGTCCCGAATGGACCGCATCAACAAGCCTGGGACCATGCCGACGATCAGTTATTTAGAGCTTGCGCGTAGAATGAGCGAAGTCTTGGGGGTGGATATTGAACGCTTCTTAAATGAGGATGCGCTTCGAGAAATCGAGGGCCAAATAGACTCGTCGCGCCCCGGCCTGATGGGCGGGGCGGAAAGGTTTCATGACGCGACGTTCGGTATCGCAAGGCTTTGTTATGCGGTGTCTCGGGCACGCAGACCAGAGGTTGTAATCGAAACAGGTGTTGGCAATGGAGTTACCAGTTCTTTCTTCCTTCAAGCGCTTGCGGTAAATGGAAAGGGGCGTCTCTGGAGCATTGACCTGCCTCCCCTGGGGGCTAAGAGTGGGATGCTTATTCCTGATGCCTTAAAGTCGCGTTGGGAGCTATCTCGCGGCAGGACGCGCAAGGTTCTGCCGGAACTGATCCGCGCATTGGGCACGGTTGACGTTTTCCTCCACGACAGTCTCCACTCCTACTGGAACATGAGGTTCGAGTTTGGGGCGATTTGGTCGGCGCTAGCTGAATCCGGCGTTCTATTGTCGGATGATGTGACGATGAACCGGGCATTTGAGGAATTTGTCAGAAGCCATCCGAATAGATTTGCGGCCGTCAGCTCAAATCCTGTTTTTGGGGTGGCTTTGAAGTGAGGGAATCTTTCTGTTTCCAGGACATTCGTTAAAAAACCTGAAACGATTTGCGCATTCGTCCCACAATCCTATGTCGCGAAAGGCGCCTGCCTTGAGCGTACCCACATTTTAGGCTGGTATCTGGCCCCGAGGAGAAAGCATGGCCACCGGACTCGATGCTCTCAAACACATTGTTGTTCTAATGATGGAAAACCGGTCCTTCGACCACATGCTGGGCTCGCTGAAGGCGGTGAACCCACGGATCGACGGGATCACCGCCCAGTTGAGCAACCCCGACACAAACGGGAACCCGGTGAAGGCGCAGCCACTGGCGGAGTTCCAGGGACAACTCGATCCCGATCCGGACCACCATTTCCCGGCGGTCGACCTTCAGATTTTCGGCGGTGACACGAGCCCGAACCGGGCAGCGAACATGCAGGGGTTCGTTAAAAGCTACTTCAACCAGCGGCGAGACGTACCGCACTCGCAGAAGATTATGTATTACTTCACGAAAGAGAACCTGCCGGTGCTGACGACGCTGGCGCTGGAGTTTGCGGTGTTCAACCGGTGGTTCGCGTCGATTCCTGGGCCAACAATCTGCAATCGCGCCTTTGCGCACTATGGGACGTCCTTCGGCCGAGTGGACATGAATCTTCTTTACATCAACGAGCCGTTTAAGAGCATTTACCAGCGGCTGATCAGCGCCAACCCTAAGCACACGGCCAAACTTTACTACTACGACACCACCAGTTCGACGATGGAGATCACGAACCTGCTGCAGAACCAGCCGGAGTTGTTCGGGACATTCGGCCAATTTCTGAAGGACTGCAACAAAGGAACGCTGCCGGATTATTCCTTTGTTGAGCCGAACTACAACGACCACGACACCGACAGCGGAGAGGAACTGGCCAACGATCAGCACCCTGACCATCACGTGCAGGCGGGAGAGCTGTTCATTGCGCAGGTGTACAACGCGATCAAGCAGAATGCAGACTTGTGGGCGAAAACGGCGCTGCTGATCGTTTATGACGAGCACGGCGGAATCTACGACCACGTGCTGCCTCCGGCGTGCAAGCAGGACCAATTTACGGCTTCAGCGAATGCCACCGGGACGGGGATGGAGTTCAAGTTCGACCGGTTGGGAGTGCGGGTGCCAGCGATCCTGGTTTCGCCGTGGATTCAAAAGGGGACGGTGGTGGATCGGGTGTTCGACCACGCATCGATTCCGGCGACGGTGACGAAGTTCTTCCTGGGAGACTACGCGCCAAGGTCTCCAAGGGAAACGAACGCTGATGTGTTCATTGAGCCGAGCGCGGCGCCCGTCGACCCGGCGCGCAATCTGCTTTCGCTTTCGACCATGCGGACAGATTGCCCGGATTTTGACGTTTAAGAGCGAAATGAACGGATAAGGAGCGACTTAAATGACCCTCATCGCTGTGCCCAGGCCGCCAAAAAGCGCCCATGATCCGAATCGCAGGATTTCTACGCTTCTGATCTCCCAGATCGATCATCTGCAGCATGCGGAGAGGAGATTGCCGCTGCGATACCGGACGAACATCTACGTCCACGCCGTTAAAACCGAAGGCGAAGCGGCAAGGTACATCCGCGAGGTGACAGAAGCGATTCATCGAGCGCATGACGACGCGGCGGCGCAGCGAGGGAGAGACGCACGCAAGGGCAAGCGCGGGATTGCGGCGGCCGCCGCCGAACGGCCAGGGCGAAAGCGTTCGAGCGGCGCCAAAGCAAAAAAGAAGAACAAGGCGAAGCGTGAACGGAAGAAGTAGCAGCGGATTTTGGAGGTGTATATGCGTTGGAGTGTAGCGGTGGTGCTTTGGCTGGCGTCGACAGTAGCATGGGCCCAGGAAGGCGCGCTACATGCGGACTTCCGGCGCGAGGGCGAACGGGTGTCGGATGCTTGCGGAAACTTCAGCCTTAAAGCGGTGCCGGGATGCGCGATTGCGCTGTTTACCGACCATCCGCTGCACATTGCAGCGGGCAGCATGCCACCGCAGAACGGATTCGGGATGGGAGGGGCATTCGTCACGGCGAAGAACACGAAGAATTGGCTGATGAGTTGGGACGTGGACGCAGTGGGAGCCACCAGTGGATCTTGGCGAGCGGGCGGGTACATGAAGATGGTGCATACACCGGCGGTCGTGATCCACCCGATTATTCCCACGTCCGGCGAAGGATCGGCCGCATCGCCTGAGACAAAAAAGAAGAAACCCACTGTCAAGGTTCATCCCTACACGGTTTTCAATCTCTACGCGCAAACGATTTCGCTGAACAAGCTGAATTTCTTCGGCCTGGGCAACGACACGACGCTCGGTGGAGCGTCGGTGTTCGGCATGAGACAAACGATCGTGGGTGCTAGCGTGATCAAGCCGGTGTTCGAGTGGCCGGCGATCAGCAGCCTTAACCTTTCGCTGATTGGAGAAGTGAATGGCCGATTCACTGATATTCGCGGGGCGCTCGGACAATCCGCGCCGTCGATTGAGACGGTATATACCGACGTCAGCGCGCCGGGGCTGAGCAGCCAGCCGGGATTCATTCAACTGGGTGAGGGAGTTCGCATCAAGCCGGTCATTGGAGACCACTTGCAGTTGAACTATGTGGCAAACTTTCAGCAGTTTGTAGCCCCATCGAACTCGCAGAATTCGTTTTTGCGGTGGACCGTGGACTTGGACCACACCTTCTTCCTGTACGGGTACACGAAATCGGCGCCCAAGAGTGTGGATGCGAACGGTCCGGATGAATGTGCGCCTGCTAACCAAAAGTGCCCGGAAGTCTCGCACTCGCGTAACCTGAACGGCTCCATAGGAATCAGGGTGCTGCTATCGGAATCGATGACATCAGGAACGAGTGCGGTGCCCTTCTATTTCCAGCAAACCCTTGGCGGATCGGACCTCAATAGCGCGTTGTCGCTCGGCAGCTATCAGGACTACCGGTTTCGCGCACCCAACCTTCTGTTGCTGCAAGAAAGTTTCGAGCACTCAATCTGGGGTCCGTTTGGCCTGAAGTTCATGGCGGACCAGGGCCGCGTTGCTCTCACGCGGGGCGATCTCGGGTTCAGCCATCTAAAACACAGCTTTGCTGGCGGGCTCACGTTGCGGGCCGGAGGTTTTCCAATGGTTTCTTTGATGTTTGCCTGGGGCGGACCCGAAGGCCATCACAACATTTTCAATATGAACACGTCGCTGCTGGGGGGATCAGCGCGACCGAAGCTGGACTAGACAGCTCTTCTGCGAAATTTACTGTTGACCCGCCGCAACGCGCTTAAAGAGCAGCTTCAGCTCTTCCGTTTCCTGGCAGTCGTCTCTTCTAGCCGTCTCTTCTATTGAATACTTCCGCTCAAGTGCACCGGAATGCTTTCCTCCGTCGCCCCTTGAATCATATCCAGAGTGAGGGCGGACCCACCGGCTGCCTGTCCGCCACTTCCTGATCAGAATGATTCAGGCGATGCGATGGTAATGTCGAGCACCACGCCCATGACTCCGTGCACAGGCAGCGCCGATATAGAGAAACTACGATTAACCACCCGGCCAGCTATCACTTGTCAGTCAGCACCGCTCTCGATTCGTCGATGTCGTCAATGTCTTGGCGCAGCCGGATTCAGCTTCTTGAGTTTGGCAGCATTTGGGCTGAATATGGAAGTGTCCGGCCTGAGACATAGGTAACAGAACGTACCGGAGACACGGGTTACACTTTTCGGCCTGAGGAGGGGCCGAGGAGGGGATGCCATGGAAGGAAAGTTCTGTTATGGACGAACGGATGCGCTTTGTGATTCGGCTCAAAGACGGGGAGAGCATGACCTCGTTGTGCCGTGAGTTTGGGATTTCCCGCAAGACGGGATACAAGATCCTGGACCGCTTTGAGCATTGCGGTGTGGAAGGGTTAAGCGATCGTGCGCGTCGGCCGCATCGCTATGCCAACCAACTGCCTGCACAAGTGGAAGCTGCGATCGTGGCAGCCAAACACGAAAAACCTCATTGGGGAGCGCGCAAGATCTACGAGCTGCTGCTGCTGCGTCGATTGCCTTCGCACGTGAAGGTGCCAGCTCGCAGCACCATTCATGCCATTATGGATCGACACGGTCTGGTGGCCAGGGCCAGCCGGGCCAGGACACGTGCCGAGGGAACGCCGCTCTCTGCTGGGCTGAACCCGAATGACTTGTGGTGTACCGACTACAAGGGCGAGTTTCAGCTTGGCAACTAGCGCTACTGTTATCCGTTAACGGTCACCGATTACGCCTCGCGCTATTTGCTGTTGTGCGAGGCCATGGATTCCACCCGCGAGCAGCCCGCTTTCCTGGGTTTGAACGATTGTTTCGGGAACGCGGCTTGCCCCAAGCGATTCGTTCCGACAATGGCCTTCCCTTCGCTTCCCCCAACGGACTCTTCAACCTCTCGAAACTGTCTGTGTGGTGGTTGCGCTTGGGGATCAGTATCGAACGGATTCGCCCGGGTCATCCCCAACAAAATGGCCGCCACGAGCGCATGCATCTGACGCTGAAAAACGAAACCACTCGGCCGGCCGGTGCTAACCTTCTGCAACAGCAGGCCAAGTTCGATGCCTTCGTCGAGGAGTTCAATTGCGAAAGGCCGCATGAAGCTCTCAACATGCAGTGTCCAGGCCAGGTTTACACTGTCTCAGCCCGACCCTATCACGGCATTCCCGATCCCCATTACCCATTTCACGACCAGACTGTCGTAGTCACCAACTGCGGCCGCCTTTGCCTTTATCGCAAGAAAATCAATCTCAGTTCCAGCCTGGCCGGCCAAGCTGTCGGTGTCAAAGAGGTAGACGACGGCTTCTGGCTCGTCAGCTTCATGAACTATGATCTTGGTTATATAGACTTGGAGGAGAAAACCCTGCAGCCTCTCGAAAACCCCTTCGGGGCAAAAGTGTAACCCGTGTTTCCGGTACGTTCTGTTACCTATGTCTCAGGACCGGACAAAGAGATTCTGGCGACCCCGGCAGGATTCGAACCTGCGACCCTCTGCTTAGAAGGCAGATGCTCTGGTCCAACTGAGCTACGGGGTCCTAATAGTATTTTAGCGCGAAAGAGTGCAGCCCCGAACCTCTTGCTTCCCTTTTCGGTTTCTCCGGTCCTTACGAACCAGACACTTTGCTGCCCTCGTATGCCAGCAAAAGCTCCAGAGCGGCGTCAACCGGAATGCCCAGACGTTTCGCGTTTTCCTTAACCCCTGCGAGCATTGGGAAAGAACTCTTTCCTGTCGCCCTTCTTGCTTTGTCTCGTTCTGTTGGCATTGCCACCAAGCGGTCCACGGCAACCTTTTTTGCTTCAACCCGTATGTGACTGTAGTAGCGCACGGCCTTTTCGGATACGTGCCCTGCAATGGCCCGTACCGTCTCGTCGGGGGCGCCGCACTCCAGCAATTTCGTAATGGCCTGGTGCCGAAAGCAGGTGGGCGTTACCCAAGGCAGGCCGGCTGCGCTCGCAATTTTCTTGAACGCCGCGCGAATGAAGCAGGAACTGGCCGGCCGTTCGGGATCATACAGTCCCCTCTTGACGCGATACGCAATCAGGTAGTGATGGGGCTCGCAAGACCCGTGTTCTTTGGCCACTTTCAGGAGCTCCTGAGCGGCGCGCACGGCAACCTCGTTGAGGGGGACGCCTCTGACCCTATGCTGGTTTTTCACTGGCGCCGCGACCTGGATCACGGGCGGATCGTCCTTCAACCGGAGATGCGCGAGCCGGAGCGCGCGGAGTTCACATCCTGAAATCGTTGTGTTGGCGGTGAGCAAGGACGCGTAGCAGGCGGTTTTCCAAACCGGCCGTTGCGACGCGAAACGGAAGAAGCGCTCCTCTTCTTCTGTGGTCAAGACTCGCGCCGGCGCCCAGTTCGATTCGGGCAAGCGCTCGTAGTATCTGCTGATAGGATGCCAGAGGTCGGCCAGGGCCAGCACCTGCGCGAGAGCATTGAGCTCGTGGTTGATGCAGGAGGCTCCGGCCCTGCCGCGGCCCTCCCCCTCTGTGCTTCGCCATTTCTGGTAGTCACGAAAATGGGCCTCATGCAGCGATGAAAGGGGCTTCTCTGCGCCGAAGAATTTCACCAGATACCGGAAATGAAACCGGTAGTTTTCAAGCGTGCGAGGTTTGAGCTGCAGCTGACGCCGTTCCAAATAGATTTTGAAAGATTGTTCCAGCGTCGTGTCTGCTGCGATGGGTGCCGAGTTTGAGGGGCTTGAATGGATCACGGCCGTGGAGTCTAAATCACTTCCTGAATATGCGGGAGTGGCTCTTCATAGACAGGGTGATTTGGTCTGCGCGCTCGAACGTGATAATTGAAACGGGCGCCAGGTTCAGGAACCCAATAAAAATATGTTCCGCGAGAGACCGCTCAGCTCGGCGTTTCTACAAATCATGGTCGCTTAGAAACCGGCCATAGTCGTTGCTCTCCAGCCAACGATACAAGGGCACGTGGAGTCTCAGCGTTACCCGCAACCGCCGTTTGACGTTTCGCATGGATACCGCAGAGCGTGAAATCTGCGACGTAGATTTGGAAGACTATCACTAGAGAGAGGGAATAAACGCTATGCCTATGAAGAACCCGCCCCACCCTGGAGATTTCATTCGGACCGAGATTATCAAGCCCACAGGCCTCTCGGTAACGGCTGCGGCCGCGGCGCTCCAGGTCTCTCGGCCCGCGCTCTCCAGCCTGCTGAACGGTAAGGCAGGCCTTTCTGGAGATATGGCGCTGCGCATCGAAAAAGCATTCGGGGTGAAGATGGACACGCTCATGCGGATGCAAGCCTCCTACGACATCGCCCAAACCCGCAAGCGCGAAAGGAAAATCCACGTTCGGAGGATTCACACGCTTGCCAACGTTCACGCATAAGGAACTCAGCACTCGATGGACAGGTGCGTCGATGCGGTCCAGGAGTATCTCGTTAGGTAATTTGGAACAGGACCCCCTGTTCGGGAACCAAGCCCTGAGAACCGCGGCGCGGTTTACGTGCGCTGGCGGCCGCCTGTCCAAACACCAGGACCTGACTTGGGTTCAGGACCGCGTCAATCAAAGGATGCGATTGGGGCTGAGATTGGCCTGCCGTTGCCGCTAAATCGGGCACCGCTCCTGGTTCGATGGTTGTGCTTTCCGCACACGCCGGAAATAACCGCTGGTGCTCGGCATTAAGGCACTTCCAGACCGCATCAGCCGATTCGCCAATCCCGTTCTTCTCCACCAGTTCCTTGGCCATGGAGGTAAGCATGTCATCGTCTTCGTCCAGGGTTTGCAGCCCCTCGCCGGCAAACTTGCCTTCCATGGCCAGGGCCACGAGCAACTTCTTCCCCATCAGCCGGAGACACTTGACTTGCATGGTGCCTTCATAACACAGGAACTTCACGCGAACTGGCTGCCGCTGCCCGATTCTCCAGGACCTTCGGCTGGCCTGGCGCAGAGTGTGCAGCGAGTACCCGGATTCATAAAAGATGATGGTGGGTGCGAACAGCAGATCGAGGCCGGTCTCCACCAACCGGGGATGTGCGATGAAAACCTGAACACCCTCTTTGAGCCGCCGCTCGTACCAGGCCTCGCGTTTTGCGGTGTCGATGTTGGAACGCATGATGGCGCAAGAAATCCCCTCTTGCTGGAGGATCCGTTCCAGGCGCGCAGTCACGTCCCGCTTCTGCGTGTACACCGCAAAGACCTGGCACCTTCTGCCTTCGGCCAGTTCTTTCTTGATTTCCTCTACCAGCCTGCGCTCTTTTGAATAAACAAATTGCTCGGGCAGGTCCGCAGGCTCAGCAATCAGAAACCGCTGCCGTCGGCCATCTTCGTCGATCTCTGAACCATAGAGCTTTCCCAGCCCGTAGGGATGGTCGGGATAAAGCAGCAGCGCATTGAGCATGATGCTCAGCACGGAGCGGTTGCCGCGGTGCGCCTTCAGCGCCTCGCTCATGTCTTCTTCCAGCCGTTCGTAGGCTGCGCCCATGGGTGCGTCCATCGGAACCTGAATGACCGATTCCTCATAGGGCGGCAGGGCGTCGGAGATGTCCTCCAGGAAGACAAAGGCGCAGGTATCCATGAGGAAATCGCCAAAGAGCAAGGGCGATGCTCCCGGCTTGCGCCGAACCGTTACCGTGGTCTTTCCATCGGAACAGGCGTTCTCCGCTGGCGTGATCTTGGTGATGGTTTCAAGGACACCGTAATCCTGGGCAAACGCTGACCGTCCCGTGGTTCCCCACTCATAACCCTTGCTGATCATCCGTGGGGCTTGCAGCCGGAAGAGAATGTTGTAGAGATCGTCGGCATAGCCGCCCAGGAGAGTGCCGGTCATGCCCAGGGTCCGCTCGGCGCAGGCAGCAAGCGCCCCCATCGCGTTGCCCTGTGCCGTGTCCCCGGCCAATTGGTGCAGTTCGTCGCAAATCGCGTAGTCGAAGAACCCGTCCATGTAACGGCTGATGAAATCCACGGGCGCTACACGCGGAATCTTTTTGTTGTCGGCCTGCCAGAGCGGAGCATAACGGCCCCGACAGCCTTTCTCGCTCAATTCCGTAAGGACTTCAGAGATTCTCACCTTCTCAAAGTCTTGACTGGTCAGCCGGCCCTCGTCGGTCATGACCGGCGCTCCACTTGCTGGATTCACCACGCACCCGCGATGCCGGCCGGAACGAGGCACCTGGTACGCATGCCGCCAGAAGTAGCCAAGTTTGGCCCGGTCCCGGCCTACGATGAAGAGGGTGGGCCTGCCGCAAAGCGCCTCCCAGCGCTTGCGAGCCGACGGATAGCCTTTGCACAGGCGCAAGTCGGTCAGGGTTGTCCGCAATCCGTCGCGCACGATTGAGCCGCGCCTGAACCTGACTTCGTTGATTCCGTGGGGCGAATTCTCAGCGCCGCCGTTGCGCAGATCGTCCACCAGAAACACCCGAATGCCGGGAATGGTATACAGGGCTTCCCTCGCCCACTTTTCGACGATGTGCGGTGGGACCATAGCCAGCGCCGTGAATGGGCGCCGATCACTGTGGACGTACATGGCGCCGAGCGAAATCAGGGTCTTCCCGGTTCCGCACTCCGCAATCACGTTAGCAGTACGAGCCTGGTTCCACCTCTTCACGATCCCCATGATGGCCAGGGTCTGTGCCGGAAACGGCTGCCGGAGTAATGCGCTGAGGTGCGGCGAAGGAGGATCGTCAACCTGGTGGAGCGCCGGATAAGTGCTCAGAATGCGTTCGCCCAGCTCATTCGAGTGGGCTCTCATGTAATCAAAGAGTGTGGAGATAGGCTGCATAGAAGTCCATGGTTCGGGAGGAATTTAGAAACAGAAGACAAGAAACCAGTCGGTTTTGGGCTTGAGCCGTCGGTGGTTGCGAGGGAGCAAGGCTGGCCTACGTGACTTCCGCTCTTAGCATTGTTCTTGGTTGGAGGGCCAGCCCAATTCAGCGGAAATGGGAGTATCATTTTGCTGGTGAAGAGAAGGAAAGAACTTCCCCTCAGAAAGCGCCACAGCCGCTCCTGGCTGGGGAAGAAACCCCGTATTGGTTTCCGCGGCTACCCTATCGCTACCGTGGCCTTCTACGGACCCACCGATAGACTGGCCACCAAGGTTGCGGTGAGCATCATCCTCACCGAGAGCGGCCGGCCGGATAGTCTGCAACGCTGGTGCTCCGACGGTGGACGCGACGAACGCCATGATCCCGCTATCGGCGAACAGGTCCTGGCCTTTCTCAAAACCCACGCTCCCCGCTCTACGGTAGTCGCCGACCGGATCCTCGGCTGCCCCCAACGAAGAGGGCACGGATTACCCGGAAGGAATGTCCTGTCCTGACTGCCCCGATTGGACCGGACGGGACCGCTTCACCCACGAGCGGGTGCATTGAAGACTTTGTTTTGCGGACGGCGGGATATCGGAGCGCGATCTTCACGAGGGATTGCACCCCAGCAGCCAAACTCGCCCTCCATGGCCAGATCGAGCAACGCCTTTTCCGGCTCCAATCTGCGGTGCGTTGACACTAGCGGCTCATACGGCCACATTGGCCCTTTGGACTGCGGACTCAATTTGATCGATTTCGTCGTCGGTCAACTCTGCAAACAGTTGTCGCTTCCCTTGCGCGAGCCTACCCTTGTTCTGATGAATGAGCCGCACGATCAGGGACGCCCGCTGGTTCGGCATATCAACGATCTCCATGACCAACTGCACGGCTGCGTCGAAGAACTTTAAAAACTCCAATTCAGTTTTTAAATCCCTGTCAATGGTGTCTTCAATGCAGGCAAACAAATACTCGGTCTCGATGGTGGCGTCAAAATAGCGATAGAGATCCGCAGTCTCGCTGGATACGGTCATCCTGTGGTCCGCGTCCATGGTGTACTGGATCCATGGATGAATCGCACCGGAGAAGTTCTCCAGCACACGGCCGTAGGCGGCCATGTCCCTGAGCATAACTGCCGAAACAGGAAAGAGGACACCCCGCGGAGTGAAGTTCATCTTTGCCAGCACGTGGTGCACCAGGAATCGGTGAATGCGCCCGTTCCCGTCCTGAAATGGGTGTACAAACACGAAACCGAAGGCTCCAGCAGCTGCGGCGCATACCGGATGGACGGGGCTGCCCGTGTCCAACAGCCGGGCCATCATCCGCATCCAGCCGTCCATGAGTGAACCGACATCCTGCGGCCTGGGGCAAACAAAATGAACTTCCTGAGAATAGTCGGGCAGGGTCTCACCGACGTACACCTGGTTATCCCGCCAGTCTTCTTGGGCGTACCGAGGATCGACGATCGCATTCTGGAGTTCGACCAGGGCTTTTTTCCTGAGCGCGTCAAATTTTTCTGCTCTCATCAGAGCGGCCACAAAACGCTCGGTGCGGTCTTTGCTGGGGGCCTCACCTTCGATGGCAAAAGATGATTTCGTTTCTTTGGTGAAGAGATAGTGGATCGCTCGTTTCAAAACCGCCGGATCAACTCCGGCAACCATGGCTTGCGCCCGCTCGGCCAGATTCTTTTCGAAATCAGCTTTGAGCTTTTCCGTCCGGCGAATGAGCGGGCAATAGTCTTTGTTGCCCAGAAGATTGTCGAAGACGCGCTGCCGTCTCACGCGCATTGCCGGGCCTACAATATGGAGGTCTTGATCAAGCAAATCGATGTACGGGCCGGAGGTCAGATCCGGGACACTGAAAGTGTTCCCGGTGAGCAGTTCATACAGATACCAGGCGCGCCGGGCGAAGATTCCGTTGGGCTCGCTTTGCACCCAATGCTCAAGCTTAATCTTTTCGATCTGCTGGAAAGCCGCTTTGTATACCCCCAGATCGAGTGGCTCATAGCGCAGAGCAAAGCGAAGTTGTCCAATCACTCCCTCGTCCGGTTTGTACGATGTGGGATACTGTTCCAAAACCTCCGCGTTCGTGATTCTGGTACGTCGTGCGCCTCCGGTTAATTCAGAACGAACCGCGGGATAGGGAATTTTGAGGCCCAGCTGATCAATAATCGCCACCAGGCCCAGCGATATGGCCCGGTTCCTGTCTTTGCTCATTAAATCGCTCCAATGGCTACGAAAACGTTCCAAGATTGATTATAATCAACAAATACCTACCAATAAGTATCGAGCCTTAAGCAGTTTTGCAGTTTCGCGCCGACTGGACTCAATTTCATTGCGCTGCATTCAGAATCCGCGGAATCGATATTCCACACACTGATGAGCGGGTCATTGCGCTGGATGTGGTTCCGTCGCCATTTGGAACCGACAAGACTTTGCGCCTTTCAGGCCAGAAGATAGTGAGGGCGCGGGATCTAACTCGTTCTTATCAATACTTCAATGTTGAATGCTACGCTTCGGGAACGGGCGTCTATGAGTATCGTTGTACTGTCTTTAGAGACGCTGCCGCGTTGAAGGGCGCTAGAACCGGTCTCATAAATGTTTGAGCAGCAGTTTAAGGCAGGCGAGGTGGACCATGCCGAGAAAGTTTTCGATGTGGTACTCATAGCGATTGACGAGGCGGCGGAACCAGTGCAACCAGGAAAACAGCCGTTCCACC
>JAIQGE010000024.1 GCA_020072815.1 Terriglobia bacterium
AAGGTGTTGTCCAAGCACAACCCCAAGATCAAGTTCCGTTCGTTTGATTCGATTGATAACGCGCCGGAAGAAAAGGCGCGCGGCATCACCATCGCCACGGCGCACGTGGAGTACGAGACGCCCAACCGGCACTACGCCCACGTGGACTGCCCCGGCCACGCCGACTACATCAAGAACATGATCACCGGCGCGGCGCAGATGGATGGCGCGATCTTAGTCGTCGCCGCCACCGACGGTCCCATGCCGCAGACGCGCGAGCACGTGCTCCTGGCCCGCCAGGTCGGAGTGCCGTGCATCGTGGTCGCGTTGAACAAGTGCGACGCGGTGGACGATCCGGAACTGCTGGACCTGGTGGAACTGGAAGTGCGCGAGCTGCTCAAGAGCTACAAGTTCCCGGGCGACGACGTGCCGGTGGTGCGTCTCTCCGCGCTGGGCGCGTTGAACGGCGAAGAGAAGTGGGAAAAGCAGGTGGACGAGCTGATGGCCGCGGTGGACAAGTACGTTCCGCTGCCGGCGCGCGACATTGATAAGCCGTTCCTGATGCCGATTGAAGACATCTTCTCCATCTCCGGCCGCGGCACGGTCGTAACGGGCCGCATCGAGCGCGGCAAGGTGAAGGTGGGCGAGGAAGTGGAGATCGTGGGCTTCCGCGACACGCGCAAGACGGTGGTCACGGGCGTGGAGATGTTCAAGAAGCAGTTGGACGAAGGCATGGCGGGCGACAACGCGGGACTGCTTCTGCGCGGTATCGGCAAAGACGACGTGGAGCGCGGCATGGTGCTGGCCAAGCCTGGTTCAATTACGCCGCACACCAAGTTCAAGGCCGAGATCTACGTGTTGAATAAGGAAGAAGGCGGGCGGCATACGCCGTTCTTCAAAGGCTATCGTCCGCAGTTCTACTTCCGCACCACGGACGTTACGGGCGTGGCGGAGTTGCCGGCGGGCACCGAGATGGTGATGCCGGGGGACAACGTGTCGCTGACCATTGAACTGATTACGCCAGTGGCCATGGAAAAGGGCCTGCGCTTCGCCATCCGCGAAGGCGGAAGGACGGTAGGGGCAGGCACCATTTCAGAGATCATTCAGTAAGGAAGGGATTTAGCAATTGCCAGAATTGACAATTGCCAAAGAATCCAAATTGAGGCGACGAGCGGGCGTGAGCGAAAGCGGAAGCCCGCTGCCGAAATCCTGAGGGCCAGGCCCGAAGGATCTGGTAGCAACAAGGCAATTTCGGCGATGTTTGGCAATCTTGGCAATTGTGGCAATGAAGAAGGGGCTGGGTTTTTATGAGAGAAATCGTGACATTGGCGTGCGGCGATTGCAAAGAACGCAACTACTCGACGACCAAGAACAAGAAGACAACGACCGGTCGTCTGGAGTTCAAAAAGTTTTGCAAGCGCTGCCGCAAACACACGCCGCACAAGGAAGTTAAATAGATTGGGTAATTGAGTAGTTTCGTAATCGGGTAATTGAGCGATCGGCTACGAATGTCCGGATCAGATTACCCAATTACCAATTTTAGCAATTACTCAATCTTCGGAGGGGCGTAAGCTCAACGGCTAAACTGCCGGTCTCCAAAACCGGACTTGGGGGTTCGAATCCCTCCGCCCCTGCCAAATTTTGATTGCGGGACTGAACACGGGTACTGAGAAGAAGACAGGTAGGACACCATGGCAAAAACGGCAATCATGACGCGTGAAGACCGGAGTCTGGGCAACCGGATCAAGCAGTTTCCTTCGCGCACCAAGAATTTTCTGGTGGACGTCCGCAATGAAATGCGGAAGGTCACCTTTCCCAGCCGGAAAGAGGTCCAGGCGACCACCCTGGTGGTGATCATTACCGTGATTCTTTTTGGCGTGTATTTCTTTGTCCTGGACCAGGCCTTTACCCCTGCTGTTGCCTGGGTGTTGAAGCATAAGTAACTCCGGAAGGTTGATGGGAAGCATGGAAGAGCAAAAAACAGCTGGAACCAGCGGGACTGAGCCAGAAGCCGGCGTGGCGCCTGCTGCGGCGGCGGCGGCGGCGGAAAACGTCAACCCGAACATGAAGTGGTACATCATCCACTCCTATTCAGGTTTTGAGCGGAAGGTGAAGGAGTCGCTGGAAACACGTGTAGCCGCGTTCGGGCTGGAGTCGAAGATCGGCAAGGTTGTCATTCCAACGGAACCTGTCACCGAGATCCGCGGTGGCAAGAAGTACACCGTGGAACGGATGTTCTATCCCGGCTATGTTCTGGTGCAGATGGACCTGACAGGTTTTCGTACCGGTGGTGAAGGCGACCACGTTTGGCATGTGGTGAAGTCCACGCCGCGGGTGACGGGCTTCGTCGGCACGGCCAATGATCCTACGCCGCTGTCCGAAGACGAAGTCAACCAGATCATCTACCGGGTGAACGTAGGTAAGGACAAGCCCAAGATCAAGGTCAAGTTCGAAAAGAACGAGACCGTGAAAATCACCGATGGTCCGTTCGCAACCTTCACCGGCACAGTGGACGAAGTCAATGAAGATCGCGAGACCCTCAAGGTGATGGTGACGATATTCGGCCGCGCGACTCCGGTGGAGCTGGAGTTCGGGCAGGTGGAAAAAGTGGCATAGCAATTGCCAAAATTGAAAATTGCCAAAGAATCCAGATTGAAAAGCCGCAGTACTGGCAGTTGGGATGAACAAGCAATTTCGGCGATCTTTGGCAATCTTGGCAATTCTGGCAATTGCAGAAAACAACGAGAATTAAGGAGCACAGGCAAGAGTGCCTGTGCCACACACGTCAAGGTCAGGAAAACAGATGGCACCGAAAAAAGTACAAGGTCAAGTCAAGCTGCAGATTGAAGCCGGGAAAGCGACTCCGGCGCCGCCGGTGGGTCCCGCGTTGGGCCAGGCGCAGATCAACATCATGGAGTTCTGCAAGCAGTTCAACGCTCGCACGCAGAACAAAGAGATGGCTGGGCTGATTATTCCCGTGGTGATCACGGTTTACACCGACCGTTCGTTCACCTTCATCACCAAGACGCCGCCGGCTTCAATTCTGCTCAAGCGGGCCGCCGGCATCGCCAAAGGCTCCGGCGCGCCGAACAAAGATAAAGTCGGCAAGGTGACGGAGAAACAGGTCATGGAGATTGCCAAGCAGAAGATGCCGGACCTGAACGCCGCCTCGCTGGACGCAGCCATCAAGAGCGTGAAGGGCACCGCCCGCAGCATGGGCATTGAAGTCACAGCTTAGGTACTTGTGAACCAGGTTTTGTAAATCGCTAACACCACGGCGACGAAGAAGAACCCGGCGCGGTGGGAGATAAGGAAATGCAATGAGCCGTAAAACAGGAAAGAATGTCACGAAAGCTCGCGCAGCAGTGGAGCAGCGTTCCTATTTGCTGAACGACGCTGTCGCGCTGTTGCAAAAAGTTAAATTCGCCAAGTTTGACGAGACGGTAGAAGTCACCCTCCGGCTGGGCGTTGATCCCAAACACGCTGACCAAATGGTCCGCGGTACCGTGGTGTTGCCGCACGGCCTGGGCAAGTCGAAGAAAGTCCTGGTGATCGCCAGCGGCGAAAAAGTCCGCGAAGCTGAAGCCGCCGGAGCCGACATCGTGGGCGGCGAGGAGATGGTGGAAAAAATCCAGAAAGAAAACTGGACGGATTTTGACGCCGTAATCTCCACCCCGGACATGATGAAGTCGGTGGGCAAGCTGGGCAAGGTGCTGGGTCCCAAAGGACTCATGCCCAACCCCAAGACGGGGACCGTTACCTTTGATATCGCCAACGCGGTGAAGGAAATCAAGGCCGGTAAAGTGGAATTTCGCACCGACAAAACAGCGCTGGTGCACGTGCCGGTGGGCAAGATCTCTTTCAGCCCGGACAAACTGGTGGAGAACGCCACCACGGTCATCAGCAGCGTGGTCAAGGCCAAGCCTGCGGCGGCCAAAGGCAAATACATCAAAGCAGCGTACATCTCTTCCACCATGGGACCGGGTGTTTCGGTTGACACTACCGCGGTTGAAGCTGCGGCGAAAGCTTGAGGCGTTAATCGGGCGTGAGCGAAAGCGGGAGCCCGATGCCGAAATCCCGAGCCTAGCGAGGGAGCTCCTCCAAAAAGCCGGGTAAAAGATAAGGATCAAACAATGGCGGTTACAAAAGCAAAAAAAGCCGAACAGATTGAAAAGCTCAGCGTGGAGCTGAAACAGGCCAGCAGCATGATTGTCGGCACGTTTTCCAAGCTCACGGTGGCCAAAGATTTTGAGTTGCGCAAGACGGTCCGCTCCGCGGGGGCGCGCTACAAAGTGGTGAAAAACACGCTGGCGCAGCGGGCGTCGGAAGGCACCAAGGTTTCCGAAGCGCTGAAGGGCTTGAAGGGTGTCACGTCCATCGCTTACACCAGCGGCGATCCCGTGGCCCTGGCCAAGGCGCTGGACAAGTACGCGAAAGACAATCCGGAATTCACTTTCAAGGCCGGCATTCTGGAAGGCCGCCTGATCTCCATGAAAGAGGTCAAGGCGCTGGCCACCATGCCGTCCAAGGAAGAGATCTACGCCAAGCTGCTGTTCCTGATCCAAGCTCCGGCGCAGCGGTTGGTCACGGTGATGAACGCCGCAGGCCGCGATTTGGCCGTGGTGATCAACCAGGGTGTGGAGAAGAAAAAGTTCAAGGACTCCGGCGAAGCTGCCAGCAGCTAAGCCGGGTTCCAGCCTGGACGGGCCCGTGCTGGCCGGTTCAGGAGAAGTTTCTCGCTGTCAAAGACTCACGTGGCGCATGTCTGGGCGCAATGGAACGCGATGGGATGATGCGGCGAATCAGCACAAATGACTTCAGAAACTTGGGAGAGAAGACAATGGCAGATTTGCAGCAATTGGAAGATCAAATTGTTGGGCTCAGCTTGCTTGACGCAGCCCAGCTCGTAAAGAAGCTCGAAGAGCGCCTCGGAGTCTCCGCGGCCGCAGCAGCCCCAGTGGCCGTGGCGGGTGGCGGAGCGGCAGCCGCAGCTCCAGTGGAAGAGAAGACCGAATTCACCGTGGTCCTGACCGGCGCGGGCGCCAACAAGATCAATGTAATCAAGGCCGTGCGCGAAGTCACCAGCCTGGGCTTGAAAGAAGCCAAAGACCTGGTGGATGGCGCCCCCAAGAGCATCAAGGAGAACGTTTCCAAGGAAGAAGCCGAGACCATCAAGAAGAAGTTCATTGATGCCGGCGCTACCGTTGAAGTCAAGTAACTCCAGGCTCCCAAGGGCTGAAATTGCAGTTTAGTGCGTAGCGGGTGGTCCCCAAAGCAGCAAAAACCGGGGACGCGGCTGGCCACGGGCGGAAGCTAGCCGGGCCCGCTAAGCATTTTTATCGCCAATGGGGTTGAATCCGGAAGAGGGTTTCTGTTATCAAATAGATACGGTAATTCTCTTCCAAAACCGGAATTATTCAGGATTGCAGGCAGCGTGGTGCTCTGGGCTGGCGTGGCCCGGAGTCGTAGCTTGGCCTGCCGATTGTTGTCTTTTTGCAACAGGTCTGTGAGTAGCGGACCGCAGAACGGTTCTTAGACACGGGCGCGGACAAACACAATTCAGTCTTTCAAGATTTCGCTATCGCGGCGTCTTCGGAGATTTTTGTCTCCGCGGACCCGCGTTGCCGTGTCTTCATGCCCCGTGCGTAGTGCAGCGTGCTTGAAGCTGCATAGTTAACAGGTTTCGCCCTGGAAAAGCAAGAGATTTTCCGGAGCAGGCCCTTACCCGAAGTTCGCCACCTAGAGCGAGCGGCGAGTGCAACGCATTTAGGAGTAATTCATGCCGAACAAAAATGGCCAAGCCCGCTATCGTTTCGATTTCTCCAAGATTCCGGCAGCCCTGCAGATCCCGAACCTCATTGAGGTCCAGAAGCGCTCGTACGACCGCTTTCTGCAGATGGACAAACTGCCCAGCGAACGTGACGACAGCGGTCTCCAATCTGTCTTCCAGTCCGTCTTCCCCATCAACGATTTTCGCAATGTTTCCGAGCTGGCGTTTGTAGATTTTGCCATCGGCAACTGGGAATGCAAATGCGGACACCTGAAGGGCCTGCATCACCTGCGTACCACCTGCCGCAATTGCGGCAACACGGTGATCACGGACCCGTTTCATCCTGGCGAAGTGCTTTGCGGAAAGTGCGGCACCTACAACGCCAACACGCCCGACTTCTGCAACAAGTGCGGCGACCCCGTGGGCCTGCAGCTGAAATATGACGTGGCTGAGTGCGAAGAGCGCGGCATGACGTATTCCGCTCCGCTCAAGGTCACCATCCGCCTGACCATTTACGACAAAGACCCGGAAACCGGGAACAAGAGCATCCGCGACATCAAAGAGCAGGAAGTGTTCTTTGGCGACATTCCGCTGATGACCCAGAACGGGACGTTCATCATCAACGGCACCGAGCGCGTGATCGTCAGCCAGTTGCACCGCTCGCCTGGCGTGTTCTTTGAATCGGCCAACAACAAAACTTATTTCCTGGGCAAGATCATTCCCTACCGCGGATCGTGGGTGGAATTCGAGTACGACCAGAAGAACATCCTGTACGTCCGCATTGACCGCAAGCGCAAGTTCCTGGGCACCATCTTCCTGCGCGCCCTGGGCCTGCGTTCCGACGAAGACATTTTGCGCACGTTCTACACCGTGGACCGCATCAGCCTGAAGAACAAAGAACTGCGCTGGATGCTGGAGACCGGCGTGGAGAAGCCCACCAACCTGCTGGGCCTGAAGTTGACGCGCAGCGTGAAGGACAAGAGTGGGCATGAGATCGCCCACTCCGGACGGAAAATTACGCCGGCCATCCTGAAGGAAATCCAGAAGGCCAAAATCAGCGAGATTGAAATTGACGTCACCGACCTGGAAGGCGCCTTCACCGCGGCCGACGTGGTGGACGTGAACACCGGCGACGTGCTGCTGGAAGCCAACAATGAAATCACCGCGGACAAGCTCAGCAAGATCATGGACGCGGGCATTGAAGAGATCCACGCTTTCTTCCCCGAGCGCGACGACGTGGGCAACATCATCAGCGCCACCCTGCGCCGTGATTCGGTCAAGACGCCGCAGGAAGCGCTGATCGAAATCTACCGCAAGCTGCGTCCCGGCGACCCGCCGACCCTGGACACCGCCACCGCGCTGTTCCACGGCATGTTCTTTGACCCGCGCAAGTATGACTTCAGCCGCGTAGGCCGCTTGAAGTTCAACATCAAGCTGTATGACCGGAATGAAGCCGTGGGCCTGGACAAGCGCACGCTCGACCCGGAAGATTTTTACGCCACCATCCGCTACCTGCTGAAGCTGCGCAAGAGCATTGGCTCGGTGGACGATATTGATCACCTGGGTAACCGCCGCGTCCGCGCCGTGGGCGAACTGATGGAAAACCAGTTCCGCATCGGCCTGGTGCGCATGGAACGCGCCATCAAAGAAAAAATGTCCGTGTACCAGGAAATGTCCACGGCCATGCCGCACGATCTGGTGAACGCCAAGCCGGTCATGGCGGCCATCCGCGAGTTTTTCGGGTCGTCCCAGCTTTCGCAGTTCATGGACCAGACCAATCCGCTGTCCGAGATCACGCACAAGCGGCGTCTCTCCGCACTGGGACCGGGCGGTCTGTCGCGTGAGCGCGCGGGATTTGAAGTCCGCGACGTTCACCCCACGCACTACGGCCGCATCTGCCCGATTGAAACGCCGGAAGGACCGAACATCGGTCTGATCAGCTCGTTGAGCTGCTACGCCCGCATCAACGACTACGGCTTCATCGAATCACCCTACCGGCGCATCAAAGACGCGCGGGTGGTGGACTTTGTCAGCATCGTCAACGCCGGCGACGCAGAATTCCGCGTGGGCGACCACATTGAGCTGAAAGAAGCCGAGAAGATCAACGCCGATCTGAAAGAACGCCGCAAGAAGCTGATCGAGCATGAGCCGTTCTCGTTCTACCTCTCAGCGTGGGAAGAAGACAAACACGTCATCGCCCAGGCCAACATTGACCTGGACGACAAAGGCCGGATCACCGCGGAGCTGGTCAACGCCCGCAAGTCCGGCGACTTTGATTTGGTCCGCCGCGAGGAAGTTGACTACATTGACGTTAGTCCCAAACAGCTGGTCTCCGTGGCCGCTTCACTGGTTCCGTTCCTGGAACATGACGACGCCAACCGCGCGCTGATGGGCGCCAACATGCAACGCCAGTCTGTGCCCCTGCTGCGCGCTGCCGCGCCGTACGTCGGCACCGGCATGGAAGGCGTGACCGCGCGCGACTCCGGCGCGGTGGTGCTGGCGCGGCGCAACGGAATCATTGACTCAGTGGACTCGGAACGCATCATCGTGCGCGTGGAAGGTGAGCACCATCCGACCCAGCTCTCGCGCGAAGTCGGCAGTGACATCTACCAGCTCACCAAATTCAAGCGCTCCAACCAGAACACCTGCATCAATCAGAAGCCGGTGGTCAAGAAAGGTGACCGCGTCCTGAAAGGCCAGGTCATTGCTGACGGCCCTTGCACCGACAAAGGCGAACTGGCCCTGGGACGCAACGTGCTCGTGGCCTTCATGCCCTGGCGCGGCTACAACTTTGAAGACGCGATCCTGGTTTCGGAAAAGATGGTGAAGGAGGACTACTACACCTCCGTCCACATCGAAGAATTCGAGATCGAGGCCCGCGACACCAAACTGGGTCCCGAGGAAATCACCCGCGACATCCCCAACGTGAGCGAATCGGCTCTGCGTGATCTGGACGAAAGCGGCGTCATCCGCATTGGCGCCACCATCAAGCAAGGCGACATTCTGGTGGGCAAAGTCACGCCCAAGGGCGAGACCCAGCTCACGCCGGAAGAGAAGCTGCTGCGCGCCATCTTCGGCGAAAAAGCCGGCGACGTGCGCGACGCTTCCCTGACATGCCCTCCGGGCATCGAAGGCACCGTGGTGGACGTGAAGATCTTCTCCCGCAAGGGCCAGGAGAAAGACGAGCGCGCCAAGGCCATTGAAGCCAGCCAGATTGAGCGGCTGGAAAAGAACCTGGCGGACGAAATCCGAATCCTCACCGACGAGCGGTTGAAGCGTCTGGAAGCCATCCTGGGCAGCAAGGAAGTGCAGGCTGACCTGCATGACGAGCGCACCAACAAGCGCTTACTGACCAAGGGCGCAATCCTGGACCGCGAAACCATTGAGCGCATCTCCACCCGCAACCTGAAGCGCATCAAGTACGCCGACAAGGACCCGCGCGTCAACGAGCAGATTGACGAAATCGAAGAGATGACCTCGCGCCAGATTGACGTTTTGCGCAAGATCACCAACGAGAGGATCGGCAAGCTGCAAAAGGGCGACGAGCTGCCTCCCGGCGTAATCAAGCTGGTGAAGTGTTATATCGCCATGAAGCGCAAGCTGAGCGTGGGCGACAAGATGGCGGGCCGTCACGGCAACAAAGGCGTGATCGCGCGCATTCTTCCTGAGGAAGACATGCCGTATCTGGCTGACGGTACCCCGGTGGAAATCGTCCTGAACCCGCTGGGCGTTCCCAGCCGTATGAACGTGGGACAGATTCTGGAAACCCACTTGGGCTGGGCTGGTTATCACCTGGGTGAGCGCATCGCCGAGTTCTTGAAAGAAAATTCGCGCGAGGAAGTGATTCGTCGCGAACTGAAGTCCATCTTCAAGGACACGCCGTTCGGCGCCAAGATCGCCGAACTGGCGGACGATGAGCTGATGCACGTGGCCAAAACGCTGACCAAGGGCGTGTTCTTCGCCTCGCCGGTGTTTGACGGGTCGCGCGAAGTGGAGATCAAGTCCATGCTGCGCGAGGCCGGCCTGCCGGAATCGGGCAAGACCGAACTTTTTGACGGCATGACGGGTGACAAGTTCGAGCAGCCGGTCACGGTGGGCTACATTTACATGCTCAAACTCTCCCACCTGGTGGACGACAAGATCCACGCCCGCTCCATCGGACCGTATTCGCTCATCACCCAGCAGCCGCTGGGCGGCAAAGCGCAGTTCGGCGGACAGCGCTTTGGAGAAATGGAAGTCTGGGCGCTGGAAGCTTACGGCGCAGCGTACATCCTGCAGGAACTGTTGACCGCCAAGTCAGACGACGTGTTTGGCCGCACCAAGATCTATGAGGCCATTGTGAAGGGCGAAGCCGCCATTGAACCCGGCGTGCCGGAATCCTTCAACGTGCTGATTCGCGAGTTGCAGTCACTCTGCCTGGACGTGGAATTGATCAAGACCGAAGGCGGCCGCAAACAGATGCATGCCGCTGCGGCCGACTAAAAACCCGGCCGTGTCTCAACTCCGGGGAGCGAACCGGCTGGGGTTGAGACCTATAAAGCTTCATAAGCCGGGAGCCGCCGCGGTGGCGTAAAAGCCGCAGGAGGACACCTTGTATCGTTCAAGTCCGTTTGACCTGGGTAATCCGATTGCCGATTTCGATTCCATCAGAATCAGCCTGGCTTCTCCCGAGAAGATCAGGAGCTGGTCTCATGGCGAGGTGACCAAGCCGGAGACCATCAACTACCGCACCTTCAAGCCCGAGCGCGACGGCCTGTTCTGCGCCCGCATCTTTGGCCCGGTCACGGACTGGGAATGCTTGTGCGGAAAATACAAGCGGATGAAGCACCGCGGCGTGATCTGCGATAAGTGCGGTGTGGAAGTTACGCTGAGCAAAGTGCGCCGTGAACGCCTGGGCCACATTGAGCTGGCGTCGCCATGCTCGCACGTGTGGTTCTTCAAAGGACTGCCGTCACGCATAGGGCACCTGCTCGACATCTCGCTGCGCGACCTGGAGTCCGTGCTGTACTTTGAGTCTTACGTGGTCGTGGAAATTGGCGAAGCGCCGGTCAAAGAGCGCGAAGTCATCAAGGAAGAGACCCGCTTCCGCGAACTCGACCAGCAGTTCCGCGCCACCGGATTCAAGGCCATGATGGGCGCGGAAGCCATCAAAGAGCTGTTGAAGCGGGTAGAAGTGGACGAACTCTCCACCGAACTGCGCGAGAAGATGAAGCACGAAACTTCTCTGCAGAAGCGGCTCAAGTACGCCAAGCGGTTGAAAGTGGTTGAGGCCTTCCGCAAGAGCGGCAACAAGCCCAACTGGATGATCCTGGACGTGATCCCGGTGATCCCGCCGGAACTGCGTCCGCTGGTGCCGTTGGATGGCGGCCGTTTTGCCACCTCCGACCTGAACGACCTGTACCGCCGCGTGATCAACCGCAACAACCGGTTGAAGAAGCTGATGGACCTGCACGCTCCGGAAGTGATTGTGCGCAACGAAAAGCGCATGCTGCAGGAGTCTGTGGACGCGCTGTTTGACAACGGCCGTCGCGGACGCGTTCTGCGCGGCGCCAACAACCGTCCGCTCAAGTCGCTTTCGGACACGCTCAAAGGCAAGCAAGGCCGCTTCCGCCAGAACCTGCTGGGCAAGCGCGTGGACTACTCCGGCCGTTCGGTCATCGTGGTCGGACCGGAACTCAAGCTGCACCAGTGCGGACTGCCCAAGAAAATGGCCCTGGAGCTGTTCAAGCCGTTTATCTATCACCGCCTGGAACAAACCGGACACTGCACCACCATCAAGCAAGCCAAGGAAATGGTGGAACAGCAGGAACCTATTGTCTGGGACATTCTGGAAGAGGTCATCAAAGACCATCCGGTGCTGCTGAACCGCGCTCCCACGCTGCACCGCCTGGGCATTCAGGCGTTTGAGCCGGTGCTGGTGGAAGGCAAGGCCATCAAGATCCACCCGCTGGTTTGCACGGCGTTCAACGCCGATTTTGACGGCGACCAGATGGCCGTGCACATTCCGCTGTCTCCGGAAGCGCAGGTTGAAGCCAGCGTGCTGATGCTGGCGTCGCACAACATCCTGTCGCCGGCATCCGGCCAGCCGATCACCGTCCCCACGCAGGACATGGTGCTGGGTCTGTATTACCTGACCAAGTCCAAGCCCGGCGCCAAGGGTGAAGGGCGCGCTTTTGCCAACACGGAAGAAGTTCTGCTGGCGCTGGAAGCCGGCGCTGTCGAAACTCTCACGCCCATCCGCTTGCGCTATACCGGCGAGCTGATTGACCTGACCCAGGCGTACGACGACCAGGACATCATCCACACCGAGCCGGTCCATTTTGAGCGGCAATTCGTGAACACCACGGTGGGCCGCGCCATTCTGAACGACCATCTTCCCGAAGGCATGCCGTTCATCAACGGCT
Organism: Terriglobia bacterium; assembly: GCA_020072815.1. NCBI lineage: Bacteria > Pseudomonadati > Acidobacteriota > Terriglobia > Terriglobia bacterium. The sequence goes on from JAIQGE010000024.1 coordinate 12,154, forward strand.
TGCTCAAGAAGAAGGGCATCGGCCAGCTGGTGAACTACACCTACTTGCGGTTCGGGTTGGAAACAACGGTCAAAATGCTGGACGAAGTAAAAGACCTGGGGTTCCTATTCGCCACCAAGGCCGGCCTGTCCATCGGCATTGATGACATGGTCATCCCGGAGGACAAGAAGGAACTGGTGAGCGAAGCCGAGAAGCAGGTCATCAACGTCCAGCAGCAGTATCTGGACGGCGCCATCACCAACGGCGAACGCTACAACAAGGTGATTGAAATCTGGTCGAACGTGACGGAAAAAGTCGCCGACGAGATGTTCAACAACATGCAGGAGCTGGACAAGGCCGGGCAGTTGAACCCGATTTACGTCATGGCTGACTCCGGCGCTCGCGGATCGAAACAGCAGATCCGCCAGCTCTCCGGCATGCGCGGACTGATGGCCAAGCCTTCCGGCGAAATCATTGAAACGCCCATCACGGCCAACTTCCGTGAAGGGCTGACCGTGCTGCAGTACTTCATCTCCACGCACGGCGCGCGCAAGGGCCTGGCCGATACGGCGCTGAAGACCGCTGACTCCGGCTACCTGACCCGCCGCTTGGTGGACGTGGCCCAGGACGTGATCATTAGCGAACAGGACTGCGGCACGGTGGACGGCATCTACGTCGGCTCGATCGTGGAAGCCGGCGACATCATCGAACCGCTGCGCGACCGCATCGTGGGCCGCGTGTCGCTCGAAAAAATCAAGGACTACGAAGGCAACGTCATCGTGGACGTGAACCAGGACATCACCGAAGACCTGGCCAACGCCATTCAAGCCGCGGGCATTGAGCGGGTAAAGATCCGCTCGGTCCTTACCTGCGAATCCAAGCGCGGCGTTTGCATCATGTGCTACGGGCGCAACCTGGCCTCAGGCCGCATGGTGGAACTGGGCGAAGCCACGGGCGTGATCGCGGCGCAGTCCATCGGCGAACCCGGAACGCAGCTCACTATGCGTACCTTCCACATCGGCGGTACGGCGTCACGCGTCTCTGAGCAATCACGCCTGGAAGCCCGCACCGCCGGCATGGTGCGCTTTGTGAACCTGCAGACGGTGAAAGCCAAATCCGGCGATCTGGTGGTCATGAACCGCGCCGGCAACATCACCATTGTGGACGACAAGGGCCGCGAAAAGGAGCGCTACTCGGTGGTTTACGGCGCCCGGGTCAAGGTCCAGGACGGCTCGCAGGTCCACCAGGGCCATGTGATGGCGGAATGGGACCCGTACACCTTCGCCATCCTCACGGAAATTGGCGGCACGGTGCAGTTCAAGGACCTGCAAGAGGGCGTGACGCTCCACGAAGAAGTGGACGAAGTCACCGGTCTTTCGCGGCACGTGGTGGGCGAATCGCCGGACGAGAAGCGCCAGCCGGCCATCGTGATCAAAGGCAAGACTACGCGGCGTTACCTGATGCCATCCCGCGCTCACCTCATGGTGCAGGACGGAGATGAATCGCATCCGGGCGACGTGCTGGCCAAGATCCCGCGCGAAACCACCAAGACCAAGGACATCACCGGCGGTCTGCCGCGCGTGGTGGAATTGTTTGAGGCTCGCAAGCCGCGCGAAACCGCCATCATCAGCGAAATTGACGGTGCGGTGAAGTTCGGCGAAGTCTCCAAAGGCCAGCGCAAGATCTACGTGGTGGCCGATAACGGGACGGAGAAAGAGTACTCGGTGCCCAAGGGCGTCCACATCAACGTGCAGGAAGGCGAGCGCATGCGCGCCGGCGAAGCGCTGATGGATGGTCCTCTCAACCCGCATGACATTCTTGCCGTGCTGGGCGAAAAGGAACTGCAGGCGTACCTGGTGAATGAAATCCAGGAAGTCTACCGGCTGCAGGGCGTCACCATCAGTGACAAGCACATTGAGGTGATCGTCCGGCAGATGATGCGCTGGGTGAAGGTGGAGGACGTGGGTGACACCGCGTTCCTGCTGGAACAGCAGATTGATAAATTCCGCTTCCGCGAAGAGAACGAACGAGTGATCGCCACCGGCGGCCGACCGGCAACCGGACGCCCGCTGCTGCTGGGCATCACCAAAGCGTCGCTCTCCACGGAGTCGTTTATCTCCGCGGCGTCCTTCCAGGAGACCACGCGCGTGCTCACCGAAGCGTCCATCCAGGGCGCTGTGGACCACCTGCGCGGCCTCAAGGAGAACGTCATCGTAGGCCGCTTGATCCCGGCCGGCACCGGCATGGAGTTCTACCGCAATGTGCGGCTGGCTCCGGAACTGGAACAGGCCGCCGCCAAGGTACAGGAGGAAGTCTCCCGCGAGTACGCCGAAGCCGAGCGCGCTCTGGAGCTTCTGCGCCAGGAAGGCGAAGCCGAAGAGATGGCTGCAGAGTAAACAGTTGTTTAATGATTAGTAATCAATCGCGGGCTGGAGAAATCCAGCCCGCTTTTTTATTTTACCTTAGGAATGATCCGCAATACACTTTGCGATGAAGCGGAACGGGGGAGAGAATTACCGAGAAAGGTTATGCCAGTGACAATCGACGAAAAACTAGAGGAGCTTATCACGAGAGCCTGGAACACAGTCCAGATCTATAGGTATGATTGGCAGGCGCGTGTAGGTGCATTTCTTCGAGCCGCGGGTTTGGAAGATACGAAGAAGGAATTCGATAATATTATTTTGCATGGCTCCGATTGGGACTCGACGAGAGCCGCTTTGATTGGGCTTCTCGAAGGAACAGCTATCAGAGTGGCTCAGAATCGATCGCAAATAGATGCCGCGGTCCGCACCGGTCCCAAGGCTACTGATTCAAGAAAGATTTTTGTGGTACATGGTCACGACAGCCAGACTAAGGAATCAGTGGCTCGCTTTCTGGAGCGCATCGGACTGGAGCCAGTAATCCTTCATGAACAACCGAGCTCCGGGCTTACCGTTCCCGAAAAGCTTGAAGCATTTTCAGCAGTGGGCTTCGCAGTCATTTTGCTCACGCCTGATGATATTGGCGGTCTAGCGTCCGAACCCGACAAACTCAACCCGCGTGCCCGTCAGAACGTGATATTGGAGCTCGGCTACTTCCTAGGAAAGCTGTCTCGCCGAAGAGTATGTGCTCTCTACAAGAACATTGAGATCCCGTCCGATTATCAGGGAGTGCTGTATGTCGAGTACGATGCATCAGGAGGATGGCGCACAAAACTGGCACAAGAACTCGTTGAGGCCGGTTTCTCGATCAATCTGGAAGCGCTGCTGAAATCCTGACCCTATCTGTTGGCGCGCGCCTGAAGCAGATACGTCCAAAGGCGACATTAGGGAGGAGCCCCAATGCACAATTCCGGAGCGCTCGGAACGTTCAGCGGGTTTTGCGCATCTGGTCGAAGCGTTTGGCGAGATCTAGAAACGAGATTCCCAGAGCATCACAGACTTCGGCCATGTCGACAACGTCAATGCGGCGGTCACCCAGTTCATATTTGCTGACGAACCCTTGTGAGCGGCCCATCTTTCGGCTGAGTTCGTCCTGGATCATGCCGATCTCTTCCCGGGCCTGGCGCAGGAGTTGACGCAAGAGCTGGCGGTTCTTCTGCTGCCGGGGTGATTTGCGCTTTTCCATTGGCGACTGAGCGCGCGGTTATTGGCCTTTCGGCTTCTTTGCAGGCTGCGACGGATGTTTTTCCACGTATTGCTGGATAAAATCGATCAACACGTCTGTCATCTTTTTGCCTTCTGCAGCCGTGGCAGCTTTGAAGGCGTCATGCAGGCCCGCCTCGACGTTCAGGTTCATGCGCTTCCACCTTGGCTCTTTGGCCATTCCGCTCACCTCCCGGGAGTCAAGAGATGAGCTTATATGTTTATGAGTAATTTCGCATTGACAGAAATAGATCATACTCATATACTCATAATGAAGTCAAGGTAATTTCGCATGACCGCTACCAAGCGTAAGAACAAATCCGGACGCTCAACCCGCAACCAGCCCCAAGTCCGCAGCGGAAAAACGTCCAACCTCTACCGCCCGCTGGGCTCCTTTCCCTTTCCGCAGGTGTGCGGCAAGACCATCACGGACGTCTACGTGACGACAGACAGTGACCTGAACTGCCTCACGATCTCTTTCGACGACAATACCGAGCTGGTTCTTGATGTTGAGCCCTGCGTGCGTTTCGCGGCTGACTATTCCGCCTGGAAGAACGGTAACCAGCGCGTCATCAAACGCTGGCCGCTTGTTCGCAGCAAGTAGTTTCCTTTGAGCTATGCAACGCCCCTCCAAACCTCGCAAGAAACTCGGCAAACGACCACTTGGCCTATTTCGGGGCGAAATCTGGATGGCGCCCGATTTCGACGCGCCGTTAGAACTCATAGAGTCCTCCGAAAAGATGGCGCTGCCGCCTGAAAACTCGAGTGCCACCAAGATAAATGCTAAACGGCGCAAACCCGCCAGGAAGCGTACGCGTCCGTAAGCCGCTAGTGGTCCGAACAACGTTCTTTTAGTTGCTAACGGCTTCAGCGCCCTTTACCCTAGTCTAGTTCATGCACTTCACCCGCCTCCGACGCGCGTTCTGGCAAGCCTTTATGCACGGCCAGTTTTCCACGGCCAAGGCGGCGGCGTATTCGTCCATTCTCACGCTGTTTCCGGCATTTCTGGTGGTCACCTCAGTTCTGGAGGCCTCGCACAACACGGAAGGCTTCCTGCAGCAGATTGCGGCCGCGGTGGGCTGGGTGCTTCCGCCGGGTTCGCGGTCGGTGGCGCTGTCGTTTTTTCAGACCAAGCAGCACCACGCCAACCGGATCATCATCTCCACTTCCATCGTGACCCTGCTGGCGGCTTCCGGCGTGATGATTTCCTGGATGGACGGGTTCCGCCGGGCGTACGGCATGCAGAACACCTGGGGATTCTGGAAGGAACGGGCCATCGCGCTGTACCTGGTGCTCCTGGCGCTGATTCCCATGGGTTTTGCCACCATCCTGGTGGCCTTTGGCAATGAAGTGGAGAACTGGATCCAGGCGGAGACCATGCACCTGTTCAAACCGCTGATCATCTTGCTATGGGACGGAGTGCGCTGGGCGATAGCTCTGATTACCAGCATCGCGGTAATCAGCCTGATCTACCATCATGGGCTGCCCAAGACGCAATCCTGGCGCAGGGTGCTGCCTGGGGCCACGGTGGCGTCCCTGCTTTGGTTCCCGGCGACGATGGTCTTTGGCTGGTACGTCAGAGAGTACGCTACCTACAGCGTGGTCTACGGGTCCTTCAGCGCGGCGATTGCCTTGCTGGTGTGGATGTACATTGTCTCCGTGATCGTGTTGCTGGGAGCTGAGATTAACGCGCAGGTTTTTCCCAGAAGCCCGGAAAACTGAATTTCACAACTAAGAATTCACAACCAAGAAGGAAGAAGTCACTGATGAGCGTACGAAAGGGCCTGGAAATGAACCCGGCCGGCGGAGCGCGCCGGGCGAAAATTGTGTGCACACTGGGACCGTCCAGCAATTCTGAGACGGCGATTCGCGACCTGATGCGCCTGGGCATGGACGTGGCCCGGCTTAACTTTTCCCATGGCACACACGCTGAGCACGCTCGCGTGATCGAGCGTTTGCGCAAAGTGGCGCAGCAGGAAGACCGGACCATCTGCATTCTGCAAGACCTGCAAGGGCCCAAGATCCGCACCGGCCGCTTGAAATCCCACGGCCTGGTGGAGTTGAAGAGCGGTTCGCGCGTCACCATCACGCCGCGGGATATTCCCGGCACCGCAAGTTTGCTCTCCACCACGTTCAAGACCCTGGCGCAAGAAGTGCAGCCAGGATCGCGCGTCCTGATTGCCGACGGCCGCATTGAATTGGTGGTGATCGCGTTGCACGGGAGCGACGTGGAATGTGAAGTCATCAACGGCGGTCCCGTCGGCGAGCACAAGGGCATCAACCTGCCGGGAACGGTGGTGAGCGTGCCGTCGCTCACGGAGAAAGACATCAAAGACCTGGAATTTGGCCTGGCGCATGACGTGGACATGGTGGCTGCGTCCTTCATACGCACGGCCGACGACGTTCGAGCCGTCAAGCGGCTGGTGAGCAGCCAGCGGTCGGACGCATGGATCATCGCCAAACTGGAAAAGCCACAGGCTGTGGAAGAAGCCAACCTGGAAGAAATTCTGGACGTGGTGGACGGCGTGATGGTGGCGCGCGGCGACCTGGGTGTGGAGATGCCTCCGGAAAAAGTGCCCATGATTCAGAAGCACGTGATCCGCCGCGCCGCGGAGTGGCGCAAGCCGGTCATTACCGCCACGCAGATGCTGGAGTCCATGGTGGAAAATCCGCGGCCCACGCGCGCGGAAGCCAGTGACGTGGCCAACGCCATTCTCGATGGGTCGGACGCCGTGATGCTTTCCGCGGAAAGCGCCAGCGGCAAGTATCCCCGCGAAGCCGTGGCCATGATGGCCCGCATCATCCTGGAGGCCGAGTCCAGCATGCCGGAGCCGGTGCCGCGCCGCCGCCAGGGCCGCCATCTTTCCATCTCAGAGACCATCTGTGAATCCGTGGCGCACGCGGCGCAGGACCTGGACATGAAAGCCATTGCGGTCTATACGGAGACGGGAAGGACCGCTCGCCTGATCTCCAAGTACCGGCCGCAGTCAAAGATTTACGCCTTCGCGGCCACACCCAGGGTTACGCAGCGCCTAGGCCTGTTGTGGGGCGTGCAGCCCGTCCACTGCACCATGGCCATCAACACGGAAGGCATGGTGGCGCACGCGGAGAAAGACTTGTTCAGCCGTCACGGCGTACAGGCGGGTGACATCATGGCGGTTGTGGCTGGTACCCGGTCTTCCAGCGGCTCAACGAACTTCATGCGTCTGCACGTGGTGGGCAGTGTGGAATCTCATGAGAGAGCGCGGGAGCGGAGGGCGTCGAAGAAGAAGTAGATCAGCAATTAGCAGACAGCAAATAGCAATCAGCAATCAGCCAAAAAAGTCACGGCCGTGTCTTTTCGGCAGTTGTTCTGGTGGATCGTCGTTGAGCTATGCCGTCCGCACGCCAAACCGCCAAGTCATCACTAGGTTCGAGAGTGCTTGAAGGCTGACTGCTGATTGCTGACGGCTGATTGCTCAGTTCACCCACCCGCCGGAATCGCCGTCTTTTTTGTCCTTGTCAGGGTCTTCCGGGTAGAACCGTTTGGGGTCGCGTTCTTGTTTGCTCATGTAGACTTGAAACTTTTTGGCGGCGCGCTTCCGTTTCCAGCGATGGTACGCATTCCTGAGACCGAAGGACCGTTCCGACACAGCAAACGACATGCCCCGCCGGGGAACAAATTTGACAAACAGGTAGCCGAAGAAAAGTCCGCCGAGGTGCGCAATGTGGGCCACGCCGCCGCTCTCCTGCATGGAGAACACGACCGTAACAACAATGAGGATCGCAATCAAATATTTTGCTTTGATCCCAACCGGCAAGGGGATCATGATGATTTCGTTTTCCGGAAAGAACATGGCAAAGGCCATCAGCACTGCATAGATTCCTGCCGAGGCACCGACGGTGATGGAATTGGGATTTCCGAGAATCCCCGAATAAGCCAGCCCGATGCTGAACAGAGCGCCGCCGACCACTCCTGCCAGGAACAACTCAAGGAACCAGCGGTGGCCGCGCAAGCTTTCCGTGGAAGGGCCGAACATCCACAAGGTAATCATGTTGAAGAACCAATGGATGAAACCGCCGTGTATGACGGAATAAGTAACGATCTGCCACACCCATCCGTGCATGACGGCGGTGGGCACGAGTCCAAACCAGAACACAAACCTGGCTTCCAGCAGCGGCGCCGAGAGGCCCAGCAACGCCATCGCAAAATACACGACAGCGTTAATGGCGATCAGCCAGGTTACCGCGGGCGTGAACGGCGGCAGGCTCAGCGTCTGTTGGGTTCTGGTCATTACTTCTTGTCCGCCTGGGGCGTTGGTGTTGCCGCCGGCGAAGGTCCGCGCTCCGGCCCAGGAATCGCCACCAGGCTGCGTTGTCCATTGGCGCCTACGGACCGCACGCCGAAGATCACGTTGTCCTTGGACTCCTGCAGGTCAATCTTGGTTGCGGTGGTGCGGGTTGCGTTCTCCTCGGGGAAGTCAGGGTCCGTGGTCTTGCGCCAGACCACGTCGTAGGCCACGGCCCCGGCGACCGCGTCCCACTCGATTTTGGAATCGTTCTCCAGGTCGTGCGTCAGCAGGCGGGCCTTGGGCGCTGCCGGCGCGGACGCCAGCGTGGCCAGCGTGGCGGCGTTGAGCCGGGCCACGTTGGCCAGGTAGTCGAAATTGACGAACTTGGGCCAGTCACCGTACTCGATGCCTTTTTCCACGCGCGGGGTCTGGTGCTGGTGGTGGAAGTCTTCGCGATACTCGGTAAAACGGACTGCGGCGAATCCTTGCTCATTAAAGGAGCTGTGATCGCCGCCGCGCAGGAAACGGTCGCGGCGGAAAATGATTTTTGGGGTAAATTTCCCGAAGCTGGTATACGTCTGGTTGACTTCCTGGACGTAGCGGGCAATCTGGCGCGAGGCGGAATCGTTTTCACCGCCCACGGCGCGGATGGCGCGCAGATCGGCTTCGCTGGCCGCTGCGGGAAGGCCCTCAGAAAAAACGCGCACCCAGTTAAAATTCTGCAGCGTATCGCCGGGCGTGCGATTTCCGCCGACAATGTCATTGTTCAGCACGCCTTCCAGTTGCCAGCCCTCGGCTTTGGCCATCTTGGCGAAGTGCGAGCTGCCGTCCAGACCCTGTTCTTCGCCGGCGACGGTGAGAAAAATAATGGTCGCAGGAAACCTGTGCTTGCTGAGCACGCGGGCGCATTCCAGAGACACGGAAGTGCCGCTGCCATCGTCATTCGCGCCCGGGGCGGGATCAGTGGTGTTTTCGTTCTGGCTGTTGCGGGAATCGTAATGGCCGGTCACCAGGAAAATACGCTTGGCCTGTGCCGGATCGGTACCACGCAAAATCGCGTAGACGTTCTGGAGTTCCGTCGGCTGCGGGATGCGGTTTTTAGGCTGCAGCACAAACGTGTCGGTCTTTACTTCCAGGCAGCCGCCGCATGCGGCGGAGTAGCGCTCGAATTCAGACTTGATCCAGTTGCGCGCGGCGACGATGCCTTTGTCTGAGGTCGCGGCCCCCGGATTGTTCACGGAGAGCGTGCTCCGCGTGCCAAAGCTGACCAGCTTTTCATCCGTCTGCTGCAGCTGTTGCGGAGACACATCATGGATAATATGAATGATGGCCTCGTCTTTGACCCGGCCCGGCGTTTTGGCTGGGGCCTTCTTGCCGGCGGCAGTTTTGGCCGGCTTCTTCCCGGCGGTCTTGGATGCGGCGGGCGCGGGTTTCGGTGTATGGGCCGGCTGCTGGGCAACGGCGCCCGGCAAAAGCAGCATCAGAACGGCCATCAGGAAAACCAAGGTACAGTATGTTGTGCGGCGCAAGAGCAAGATTTTCACCTTCATTAGAAAGCTTGACGGCAACCTGCAGAGATTCTAAATATAATCACGTGACCTATGCCACCTGGGAGTGGCCCGCTGAGGAGGAAAGCAATGCCAATTTGTCCACAATGTGACACCGACCTCGACCTGGATGAGGAGGAGCTCGAGGAAGGGGAAATCGTCGCCTGCCCGGAGTGCGGCACGGATTTCGAAGTCGTCACCAAGAGCCCGCTGGAGTTGAATCCAGTGGACGAGCTCGACGAAGATGACGAGGACGACCTGGACGATGAGGAAGACGAGGAAGATGAGTACTGAGCGCCGCGCCCTGGCCAAAGCCGCGGTCCTGAGCGTGGCGCTGGGCCTGCTCATTACTTCCGCGTTCGCCCGCGAAGACCGGAAAAAGCGCGAAGACTCCAGGAAGCACTACGCGCTCATCTTCGGCACCGTCTTCGGCACTGACGACCGTCCTGTCTACGGCGTTCGGATTACCATCCGCGAAGTGGGAAAGAAACATCCCAGCTGGGAACTGGTGTCTGACCATCGCGGTGAATTCGCGCAGCGCGTGCCTCCCGGCCCGTCTGACTACGAAATCAAGGGCGAAGCCGAGTTTGCTCCCCTGGAAAATGGCAAGCCGCAAGTAGCTAAAAAGAAGAAGGTTAGAGCTGAAGCCAAAGTGCACATTGCAGAAGAAGAGCGCCAGGACGTCAGCCTGCATCTAACTGACTAGCAATTTCCAAAGAATTTAGTCGGAGGACATGCTGTGAGAAAGTCTGCGTACAGATGGGCGCTGCTGCTGGGCATCCTGGCGGCGACTCTGGGCTTGGCCCAGACGCGCGCAGAGAGCGGCGGCGCGCAGCAGGCCTTGCGTTCGCTGACTGGTCACGTCGTGTCCAGCCAGAACCAGCCGCTGCAGAAGGCCATTGTGTATCTGAAGAACACCAAGAGCCTGGTGATTAAGACATACATCACGGAAGCCGACGGGTCTTACCGTTTTCCCGCGCTCTCTCCCAACGTGGATTACGAAGTCTACGCCGACTATCAAGGCTCGCGTAGTGACACCAAAACGCTCAGCGCGTTCGACAACCGGAAGCAAGTGAACATCACGCTGAAAATCCACAGCAAATAACTTCCAAAAGAAAAAGGCCGCCCTCTTGATACAAAGTAGGACGGCCTAGAATCGTTTTGACTGCGCTCCAGCGATCAGCTCTGGTCGTTGCCGGCGCGCTTCCAGTTGATGATGTCGCCCAGCGTGGTGGTGGCGCTGCTGCTGGACGCCGGATGCTTATAGGCTTCCACATCAGCGCGGCTGGCTTCATCGCCCACGGCGCGCAGGCTGAGTCCGACTTTCTTTTCCTCAGCGTTCATCTTGATGATCTTGAACTCGTGTTCCTGGCCGGCTTCCAATTTGGCGGATGCTCCGCTGGAATCGGTGGCTTCAGAGTTGTGGCAAAGGCCTTCCACGCCTTCCGCGATCTCCACAAACGCGCCGAACTGCGCCAGACGCAGCACCTTGCCGTGCACCTGGTCGCCCACGCGATGCGTATTGAAGAAAGTTTCCCAGGCGTCAGGCTGAAGCTGCTTTACGCCCAGCGACAAGCGGCGCTGTTCCGGCTCAATGCCCAGAACAATGGCCTTCACCTTCTCGCCTTTTTTCAGGACTTCAGAAGGATGCTTGACCCGCTTGGTCCAGCTCAAGTTGCTCACGTGCACCAGGCCGTCAATGCCGTCTTCGATTTCGATAAATGCGCCAAAGTCGGTGAGGTTCCGCACCCGGCCTTCCACCGTGGAGTTGATCGGATACTTCTCGTGCAAGCGCTCCCAGGGATTCGATTCCAGTTGCTTCAGGCCCAGAGAGATGCGGCGCTCGCCGGAATTCACGTTGAGCACCACGCACTCGATCTCATCACCCACGTTCACCAGCTTCGAAGGGTGCTTCATTCGCTTGGACCACGACATCTCGCTCACGTGGACCAGGCCTTCAATGCCCTGCTCCAGCTCCACAAAGGAGCCGTAGTCGGTCACGCTGAGCACGCGGCCTTTCACGCGGGCGCCGATGGGATAGCGTTCCGCGGCGTCCAGCCAGGGGTCGGGCGTAAGCTGTTTGAAGCCGAGGGAAACGCGCAGCTTCTCCGGATCGAACTTTAAGACTTTCACCTGGATCTGGTCGCCCACGTGGACCAGGTCGCGAGGATGCGTCAGCCGGCCCCAGGACATGTCCGTGATGTGCAGCAGGCCGTCAATGCCGCCCAGGTCCACGAACGCGCCGTAATCGGTCAGGTTCTTCACCGTGCCGGTGAGGATGGCGCCCTCCGCCAGGTTCTCCAGGGTCTTGCCGCGCTTGGCGGTGACTTCTTCATCCAGGATCGCTTTGCGCGAAACCACAATGTTGCCGCGCTTCTTGTTCAGCTTGATCACGCGGACTTCAATTTCATGGCCCTTCAACGTGTCCAGATTGCGGACCGGATGGGTATCCACTTGCGAACCCGGCATGAACGCCTTCACGCCGATGTCCACCGAGACTCCGCCCTTCACCCGCTCTACCACTGTGCCCTTCATGGGTTCTTTGGAGTGGTAGGCCTTCTCAATGTTCTCCCACACACGGACGCGGGCCGCGCGCTCATGCGAGAGCAGCACGGAACCTTCTTCGTTCTCCCCGCGCTGTACCATCACTTCAATCGGGTCGCCGGGGTTGAACTTGATGTTGCCTTGCGCGTCGGTGACTTCGGCGATCGGCACCAAGCCTTCTGACTTGAAGCCGATGTCTACGACAACGTGGGTGGCAGTAATCTTGATGACGGTGCCTTTGAAGACGTTGTCTTCACTGGGCGCCGGTTCGGTTTCCAGGGTGTACGACTCAAGAGCCGCGGCAAAATCGTCCATGTGGGTTTCTTCTTTTTGAGTCGAGCCCGCAACGGGCTGCTCAGTGGATTCGAGTTGAGAGTTTTTCCCGGACATAGTTGTTTGAGTTTTTTTCGAGGACTTCTGAAGGGGCCGAATGAACTCCTGAACTTGAGCTGCTTGCTTACTTCCGGCTGACTGCTCAGAGCAACATTTTTCTACCCTTCCGGACCTAAAACACGCCGGAGCTCGCAAGGAGGATCAGTGGACGTGCTGAAGGCGGACTCGGGATCATCCGAGCCCCACTGGTTTGATTCGGCCCCCTTACTTTGCCCTCGGGAGACCTGAAACCCAGCGGCCGGATCTTACGGCAGTCCTGAATGGGCCATAAGACTCCTTCGAGTGTAGCAACGCCCCAAGGGAGTGTCAAACGCCGCAGGCCGCTAAAACCCGTTCTTCAGGCCTGTCCGTCTGGTATCTTTCCAGGGTCATGGACTTCCTGTTCACCCCCTGGCGCTACGCCTACGTCACCACCGCGGAGCAGGCCCAGGGCTGCCTGTTTTGCCGGGTTGTAGGCCACAAAAATGAGCAAGGCAAGACCGCCGACGCCAAAAAAGCCGAAGAGCGGACGACAGACGACGCGGGGAAAGATTCCGCCCGGACGGGCTCGGCCCAGAGTGGCGAAGGCCAGTCCCAAGCTCAGCCCGACGCTCCATCCCAGTCCGAATCCGCCGCCGAGTCCGACGCCAAGAACATGATCGTCCACCGCGGCCGGCACTGCTTCGTCATCCTGAACACCTTCCCCTACACCAGCGGACACGTCATGGTGGTCCCTTACCAGCACGTTGACCAGCTGCTCAAGCTGCCCGCTCCCGCCGCCCAGGAAATGATGGAGTTGACCCAGAAGATGGAAGGCATCCTGCGCGAGCTGTACCGCCCGGACGGCCTCAACCTGGGCATGAACCTTGGAAAAGCCGCCGGCGCCGGCGTGGCCGGCCACATCCACATGCATATCCTGCCACGATGGGTGGCCGACGCCAGCTTCATGAGCGTGGTGGGCGAAACGCGCATCCTGCCGGAAGATTTGGCGACGACGTACAGAAGAATCAGGGAAAAGTTCTAGCGATTGTCATCTTGAGCAAGCGCAAGGGAGCGTTAGCGACTGAGTGCGCGTCGAAAGATCCCGAGGATGTGTCCTCTGCCATGCCGCTACGGTGTGTTCTACCCCAATCGCATCTCTACTCTTCCGCGTGCGCGACAGTTTCCATTACAAGTTCTGGGTCTACATTCTCTCCGCCTGGTCTGGCATGCTCTATGTCGGGATCACTGGGTAAAACGCCCTGATCAGCATGGTGGAGTAAGCACCCTCGGGATCTTTCGACGCGCCCTCGCTTCCTGCGTCGCTCGGGCTTGCTTGATTTCATAACAACGACGGCTCCTAAGAGCGCCGAGTAAACTTGAGTTTGCAAAGACCAAGACTCGGACGAAAGGAGCCGCCAATGAAGATTATAGGCTGTGATTTCCATCCGAGTTTCCAGCAAATTGCGATGGTCGACACAGAAACAGGAGAACACACGGGACGGAGGCTGACCCGGGAGGAAGCGGCTGAGTTCTACCGCGGACTCTCTGGCCCGGTGATCGTAGGCATGGAAGCCTGCGGCAACACGCTGTGGTTGGAGCGTCTGCTGGCCGAACTAGGCCATGAGCTGCGGATGGGCGATGCCGCCAAGATCCGGGCCATGGAGGTGCGCAAGCAGAAGACCGACCGACGCGACGCCGAGTTGTTGTTAACGCTGTTAGTCGAAGGCCGGTTTCCCCAGGTGTGGGTGCCGGGCCTGGAGCAGCGGGACACACGGCAACTGCTGCTGCATCGGCAAAAACTGGTGAGTGTGCGCCGGCAGATCAAGAACCAACTGCAGCACCTGGCGCTGAACCAGGGAGTCCAGCAGAAGCGGAAGCTGTGGACGCAGAAAGGCCGCCAGCTGTTAGAGGAGTTGCCTTTGACGGGCTGGACGGCGCGGCGGCGTGCCGATGATCTGCAGCTGCTGGAGCAGTTGAATCGCAGCATCGCGGAACTGGATACGGCGGTCGAGCAGGCCGCGGCCCAGGACGGGATCGCGCGACTGCTCCAGACCCATCCCGGAGTCGGACCGATCACGGCTCTGGCCTTTGGGTTGACGCTAGGCAGGGTCGACCGTTTTGCTCACAGCAAGCAAGTAGTCAGCTATCTGGGATTGAATCCAGCCGAGCACTCCAGCGGCGGCCGGCAACGGCTGGGGAGTATCAGCAAGCAAGGCAATCCCATGCTACGCAGTTTGTTGGTGGAAGCGGGCCAGAGCGCGGCCCGTCTGGTTCCGGAATTAAAGCGCGCCTATCAGCGGCTCAAACACAGAAAGCATGCGGGAGTCGCCAAGGTCATGGTAGCGCGCAAACTGGCGGTGCGGCTGTACTGGATATGGCGAACACAACAGCCTTACTCCGCCACTCGCATGCAGGGTAGCCCGAGTCATCTTGTGGGGGAAGGTTAACCCCGGTCGCTTGAATGGGCGCCCTGCCTCCCAGAAAAGTCTGGGAGTTCGAAGACAAGAATCATGGTCGGTGGAACTGACCGCATAGATGATTGGTGGAGCGTAACGCTTCCACCGGTGATTCACCAAGAAACGCGAGCCTTGGTCTTATGCAGAAAAAGCAATTCCCTCGAGAGCGAAATGGCGCTTCTCTAACACCCGTGGCGTCGACGCTCTCGTTTACCCTTGACACCGCCGTCGTTGTTATAGACAAGATGACAATTTCATGGAATTGTTACTTCCAATCCGCGTCATCCGCGTTAATCAGCGGTAAGGTTTCTTCTCAGATCGGCGAAATCACTTCAGCTCCCTAAAATCCTCTTCCCTGAACTCCGTCATCGCTTTTGCGTCCGTCTTCGGTTGCGCACGGCGGAGGCGGAGAAAGCGTTGAATGCGATTCGCGCGCTCGCTACCATACTACGTACTTAAAGGTATCGCCGTCAGTGTTGGCCTTAATGAAGAATGAGTTCCGGACGCAATTGTCAATCAGCGGATTGTCCTGGCCTTCGCAAGCCTGCATGAGCGGATCGACGATCACCACTTTGAACGAGTGGCCATTGACCCAGCCGTTGTGTCCGATGAGGTTGATCGTGTCCGGATCCGCGGGCTGCCCGTTCTCATCAAATGGGCACGATCCGTCTTCGGCATACTGCGTCTTCATTCGCGCTGACAGCCAATAGCCGGCGGCGGGCAAGTTGAGATCAAGAAGATATACGCTGATGCTTCGGTGCTTGCCGACCCGGTCCACGTCGCTATTGCAATTGTTGACCTCAAGCTTGGCGTACCCCACCGGCGAGGGCGGCCCCGGCGGAGGCGGACCAGCCGGGCAGCGGAGAACGCCGTTGTAGTTCTCAATCCTTCCTGCGCAGGTCTGATAGTTTGCCAGGGTCGTAGGCAGCCAGTTCCCTTGCGGTGTTTCGCACAGGGCCTTGAGAACGGTCCCTGCCACCACAATGTTCCGGCAGCTCTTCAGGTAGGACCCTGCAGGCTCAGGTCCATTGCCTTTGGGGCAGGTCAGAAACCCGTGGATGTTGGCGATGTCGCCGGTGCATCCGCGCACGTCGAGGCTTGAGGTTTGCGCCAGGACTCGAGTGGAGCCGGTGACGCAGCTCGCCGTCAACGTAAAATCAGTCATTGCTATGTTGCTGCATGACTGGCGATACGACCCCTGTGGCGGAGGCTGGTTCCCAAACGTACACACCAGCGTTCCGCCGTGGTTCTCAATGGAGCCGGGCAGGCAATGGGAAAATTGCGTGAGTTGCGCCGTTGCCATGCCACCGCCGGCGGTCTTGCAATGGGCATTCACGGTGTCGCCGCTGACCCACATATCGCTACAAGTTTGCTGATAGGAACCGCCGGGCAGCGGTAATTTGTTGCACGTGAGCGCCCCGTTGAAATTGAAAATATCGCCCAAACACCACCCGAACATGTCAATGGCCCCGGGAAACCAGCCACCAGACCCATTCGGGCAAGACGCGTGCAGCACGGTCCCGTCAACCCATATGTCACGACAACTTCCCATGTAGGAACCGCGGGGTGTGGCGCCGCCGAGGTTGCAGTGGAGCTGTCCATCCTGGTTCTGGATATCGCCGCGGCATCGCGAGATGTCGGGGATCGTGCTTGAAACCCAGCCGCCATTGCGGTTCTGACAATTGGCGTGCAAGGTCTGGTTGTCGAGCCAGATATCACGACAGCTCGCAGTATAGGAACCGCCGGGTGGTGTTGCTCCGCGGTCGCACCGGAGCTGGCCTTCCTGGTTTTGGATGTCGCCGCGGCATTGCGAAATATTGGGCAGAACGCTGGTAATCCAGACGCCACCACGGTTCTGACAACTCGCGTGCAACGTCCCGTTTTCCAGCCAGACATCACGGCAGCTTCTGGTGTAGGAGCCTCCAGGAGGGGCCGCGCCGCGATTGCATCTGAGTTGGCCATCTTGATTCTGAATGTCGCCGATGCACTGGTGATAATTGGGTAGTGACGTATTGGGCCAGTTACCGCTGCGTGTGCGGCATTGAGCGGAGAGCGTGCCCCCGTTGGCGCTCATGTTGCGGCAGCTCTGTTGATAAGACCCGCCCGGAAGATTGTCGGCCAGGCACTGCTGCGCGGCTACGGCCAGCAGGATTGCGATGAAAAAGGCAAAAAGCAGAATCGGGCTGCGGCGCATCTAGCTCTCCTTTTTTTTGACCCATCTCCGGACCGCTTCAGGATTTGCGAAGCTGGCCGGCGCCAGTGGCGATTGTACGCTCCTGGAGTGGAACGCTCATCCTTTGACCAGCCCCTCCATCTCCTTCTCCCCAATCACCTTCACACCCAGCTCGCGCGCCTTGTCCAGCTTCGACCCCGGATCGTCGCCGGCAACCACGTAGTCCGTCTTCTTGCTCACCGAGCCCGACACTTTTCCGCCGGCGTCTTCAATCAGCTTTTTGGCGGCGTCGCGCGAGTAGTTGGCCAGCGTGCCAGTGAGCACAAACGTCTTGCCCGCCAGCGCCGTGCCGCGGACGCGTTTCTTGCCGGTCAAGGTCAAGCCATGGTCTTTGAGTCGCTTCACCAGCGCGCGATTGCGCGGTTCGGCAAAGAATTCGTGGATACTTTCCGCAATGCGCGGACCAACTTCATCCACTTCCTGCAATTCGTCAACCGACGCGCCCATGATCGCGTCCATCGCCCCAAAGTGTTCGGCCAGAAATTCGGCGGTGCGCTCACCCACAAAGCGTATGCCCAGCCCGTAAATCACGCGCTCCAGCGGCAGCTTGCGCGAGGCTTCAATTTCCGCCAGCAGGTTCTCGGCGGACTTATCGCCGATGCGCTCCAGCGTGAGCAGCTTTTCCTTGTTCAGGTCGTAAATGTCAGCGATGTCTTTCACCAGCTTGCTGTCGCACAGCTGGTTGACCAGCGATTCGCCCATGCCTTCAATGTTCATCACCGAGCGCGCGGCAAAATGCAGGATGCTCTCCCGCAACTTGGCCGGACACGCCGTGTTCACGCAGCGATGGTCGGCCTCGCCTTCCACCCGCACCACATGCCCGCCGCACTCCGGACAGCGTTCCGGCATGTGGAACTTCCTGGTGCCGCGCGGATGGTCTTTGTCCTCGATCACCTGCACCACTTTGGGAATCACGTCGCCGCCGCGCTCCACCGTGACCCAGTCGCCAATCTTCACGCCCAGGCGCTCAATCTCGTCCATGTTGTGCAGCGTGGACCGGCTCACCGTGGTACCGCCAATCGAAACCGGTTTGAGCAACGCCAATGGCGTGAGCTTACCGGTGCGTCCCACGTTCACCACGATGTCTTCGATTTTTGTGACGCCGCTGCGCGCCGCGTACTTGTACGCGATGGCCCAGCGCGGAGCTTTCCCGGTAAAGCCCAGCCGCTCCTGCGTACGCATGGAGTTCACTTTGATCACGATGCCGTCAATTTCGTATGGCAGCTTTTCCCGCAACTGCTCGCCCTTGGCGATGAACGCCAGGACTTCGTCCAGGTTGCGGGCCAGCGTGTGGTACTTGTTCACTTTGAAGCCCGCGGCGTGCATGGCCTTGAGCGCGTCAGACTGCTGGTCAGGAAAATACTTGCCGTTCACCAGCAGGAAGTACACGTACAGATCCAAGCGGCGCTGCGCCACAATATTCGGCTCCAGCACGCGGATGGTCCCCGCCGCGGCGTTGCGCGGGTTGGCGAAGGTGGCCAGCCCTTGCGCTTCGCGGTCTTTGTTCATGCGCTCAAACGAAGCCAGCGGCATAATGATTTCGCCGCGCACTTCAAAATCCGGTGGTATGCCCGCCTTCTTCAGCGCGGCCGCTTCAATCGTCAGCGGCACGGTGCGCATGGTGCGGACGTTGCTGGTCACGTCTTCGCCGACGGAGCCGTCGCCGCGCGTGACGCCCGAGCGCATCCGCCCATCGCGATAGGTCAGCGCCAGCGACATGCCGTCCATCTTGAACTCGCAAACGTACTCGATCTTGTCGCTGCCGGCCAGCTCGCGCACGCGGCGGTCCCAGTCGCGCAACTCTTCTTCGCTGTAAGCGTTGTCCAGTGACAGCATGGGCCGCGAGTGCTCGACTTTGACGAAGCCTTCGCGCGGCTTGCCGCCTACCCGCTGCGTCGGCGAATCCGGCGTGACCAGCTCCGGGTGCGCGGCTTCCAGGCGCTTCAGCTCCTGCATCATCAGGTCGAAATCCGCGTCGCTGATCTCCGGCGCGTCCAGGACGTAATACAGGTGCTCGTGGCGGCGGATCTCCACGCGCAGCTTCTCAATCTTCTTTTCGAGGTCTTTGGCCTTGGATTTGGCGGCGGTAGCCATGCGAACAGATTATATTGTCTGCGCGCTTTCCATGGCGTACAGCTTGTTTGCGATACTGTCCAGCAGCTTGAAGCGTTGCAGCAAGGAATCGGCGAAGAAGCGAAGTCCCAAAACCTTTTGAAACACGGAGGGAAGGAGGACGCGGAGGAAATTAGAATCGCGTACAAAATCCTCCGCTGCCTCCGTTCCTCCGTGTTTCAAGACTTTTAAGCGACAGGCATGCAGAAAATATTTCTTCTCTACAACCCGGCGTCCGGCACCCGGCGCGAAGCCCGCACCCAGCAGATCGTCAAGATCGCTGAAGTCTTTCGCTCCGCCGGCGTTGAGCTGGAAACCTGCGCCACCGCCCACGCCGGCAGCGCCACAGCGCAAGCGCAGACCGCCGCGGCTGGCGGGTTTGACACCATCATCGTATGCGGTGGCGACGGCACCGTGAATGAAGCCATGAACGGCCTGGTGGTCAGCGGTTCGCAGGCCGCGCTGGGCGTGGTCCCTTTGGGCAGCGGCAACCTGCTGGCCACCGACCTGCGTCTCCCAACCAACCCCGTGGCCGCGGCGAATGCTCTTCTCCGTTACACTCCGCGCGAAATTCATCCCGGATTTATTACTTCGCAGAGCAAGAACGGCACGCAGCGGCGCAACTTTATTGTCGCCGCCGGCGTGGGCGCAGACGCCGAACTCATGTACCGCACCGCCGTGGAGTCCAAGCAGCGCTTCGGCCGCATGGCGTACTTCATGGAGATGGCGCGCATGACCCGCTACGGCAAGTTCCCCATGTTCCACGTGGAATGGCAGGACGAAAGCGGCCAGACGCTGCACGACGAAGTCTCCCTGGTGATGGCCATCCGAGCCACCAGGTTTCCTGGCCTGCTGCGCTTCGTGAACCTGGAATCGGCCATCACTCGCGACGATTTCCGCCTGCTGCTCTTCCGCACCAACAAAGTCCGCCACTTCCTCAACTATTTTTACAGCGTGGCCAGCGGACGCAACTGGAACGTTCCTCAGGTGACCGTGGTGTTCTCCCGCCGGGTCCGGTGCAGCAGTCCCATGGCGAACGATATCCACTGCGAAGCCGACGGCGAATCGCTCGGACGCCTTCCCGTGGAAGTCGGCATTGAAGAGAAGACTTTCAGGTTGTTGATGCCGTGAGGGAGCAAATAGCAGCTAGCAAATAGCAGTCAGCAAAATCCAAGACCTTTGAAACACGGAGGAACTGAGGTAGCGGAGGATTTTGGAGGAAGATTTCACAATCCTCCGTTTCCTCCCTTCCTCCGTGTTTCAAAGATTTTTGGATTTTTGGATGGCTTGCTGAATGCTGATTGCTGATTGCTGACTGCTCTGAATACAATGTCGGATTCACCCCGGAGGCTAAAGCAACTGGACCCTCTCACCCACATCCTCACCGGAGCCTGTCTCAGCCGCGCCGGCCTGAACCGCACGACCGGTTTGGCCACGCTCACGCTGGTCCTGGCCGCCGAGGCCCCGGACGTGGACATCCTCAGCGTCTTCGGCGGCTCGGTCTCTTACTTTCAGCATCACCGCGGTTTCACCCACACGCTGCTCGGCGCGCCCTTTGTCGCCGGGCTTGCACTGGCCATCGCCTATGGCATCCATCGCCTGCTGCGGCTTCGCGGCGGCGGAACCAAGGTTCCGGTCAAATGGAAACTGCTGTATCTTTACGCGCTGCTTGCCGTGCTGCTGCATATTCTGCAGGACTTCACCAACAGCTACGGCGTGCGGCCGTTTGCTCCATTCAACCCAAAGTGGTTTTCCTGGGACATCGTTTCTCTCATCGATCCGGTCATGCTGGCCGCGCTGTTTCTGGGGCTCGCCGTCCCCGGCATGCTGGGTCTGATCACCGATGAAGTGGGCGCCAAGAAGCAGCCTTTTCGCGGACGGGGCGGGGCCATCTTTGCCCTGGTCTGTCTTATCGCCGTGATCTTCGCGCGCGACCTGGGCCATCGCCGCGCGCTCACCGCTCTGCAATCGGTGAATTATCGCGGCGAGGACGCGCTGCGCATCTCCGCCTTCGCCCCGCGCATGAGCTTGAATCCGTTTGCCTGGAACGGCGTGGTTGAGACCCAGAACTTTTTCGGCGTGCTGCCGGTGAACTCTCATTCCGGAGAAATTGATTCGCAAGGCTCCATGATGGTGTATTACAAGCCGGAGGAAACGCCGGTGACACTGGCCGCCAAGAAATCCAGGCTGGGCCGCGTCTTTCTCGACTGGGCGCAATACCCCGTGGTCGCCACCGAGCGCCTTCCCGGCGACGCTGGCTATCAAGTCCAGTTTGTTGATCTGCGTTTCACATCGCCGGACGCGGTTCGCGGGCAAGCGCCGCCCCTGGCCGGCTACCTGACGCTGGATCCGCGGCTCAACGTGCTGGACATGTCATTGGGCCGTCCGCTGGTCCGCGACAAGGGGCCCGCTGGAAGCCGTCCTTGACTGGGGTGCTTGACGCTGGACAGCCCAAGCCCTCAGAATACTTGCTGCTGAGGTGTCTCAAATGCTCGCTTACCTGTTTGTGGTCATTGCCGTTGCCGTGCGCGCCCTGGCTGGTACAGGGACCTTTGCCACCCATGGATTTACTCCCGTGGGAGCGGCGCTTCTATTCTTCGGGTCGCGCATGCCGCGCAAACAGTTTTGGGCGCCGGTAGCGCTCTTGATAGCTTCTGATTTGTATCTGAATTTCAAGGTCTATCAGTTCCCCTTCACCTGGGACCAGACAGTGGTCTGGGCCTGGTACGTGGGCGCGTGCTTCCTGGGAGTTCTGCTGCACAACCGGGTGAAGCCGCTTTATGTCGGAGGCGCTGCGCTGGGCAGCTCCGTCTCATTTTTTCTGATCACCAACTTCGCGGTCTGGGCTGCCGGCTACATTGGTTATCCTAAGACCCTGGCGGGATTGGCCGCGTGCTACACGGCCGCCCTGCCGTTCTTCCGGCCGGGAGTTGTGTCTGACCTGATGTTCTCGGCAGTCTTCTTCGGATTGCCGGCGCTGGTGGCCTACGCCACTCGTTCGACAGATAGCGAAACCGCCCGGATCTGAACGCCGTTCACAGTCTTTCTTGCCCCACTCGTCTAGGCCGGTGGGGTGCGTCTCAACGTTAAAAAGTTTATTAGGTTTTTTAACCGCAGGCCCGTTCTCCGCGTGTCTCAGGGGCAGTTCTAATCTTTCCCGCCAAGCCTTCAAGTAATTTGTTTTCTTTGGGTTAGTTCATTTTGCCCCGTCCGCCGCCCATCCCCATCCAAATCACTGATTGGGGACAAAGCCCCATCCGAAGTACCATGCTCCTAACGATTTAAGCTTTGCAGGTTTGACGGACCATGGAAAACAAAATTGATTTAAACACAACTCCACTTATTGTGGTGTGGGAGACCACCACGCCACCCGCGAGCGAGCGCCCGCCGAGCCCGTTGGCGTCCTCAGAACTAACTGACCCCGAGGCGGAACAACTCATCCGCGAAATTGGGGAACTCGGTCCCCGCGTTTTTGTATTTACCGGAGACCCGCTCAAGCGGCCAGGAATCCTCAGTTTTGTTCGCTACGCGGTTTCGTGCCACTTGCACCCCAACATGCTGATCACCGCCAGCCGGTCGCTGACCGGCAAAAGCATCGCGGCACTCAAGTCTGCAGGATTATCGCGGCTGGGTTTGACTCTGGATGGCTCCACGCCTGAGCTTCACGACAGCCGGTGCGGGATAGAAGGATCGTTTGATCGCACCCTCCAAGCCATCCAATGGGCCACGGATTGTCACATCCCGGTGCAGATCCAGACTACGGCGACCCGGCAGAACTGGAATGACCTTGAAGGCATCGCTGCCATCCTGAAGAACTTCCGGCTGATCGCTTGGAGCGTCTCGTTCCCAGTGGCCGTGCCAGGCGAACAGGAGCAAGTGGAAGATGGGCCTTCGCCGGAGGAATTTGAAGAAATTTTTGCCCGGCTTTACGCTCTGGCCCAGCAAGTGCCTTTCAAGATCAAGACGGTTGAAGCCCAGCACTACCGCCGCTTTGTGTTGCAGGAGCGGACCAAGGCCCGCAAGGTAAGCATAGAACACGCCGATAATATCTTTCGGGAAGAAGGCGTCCCCGGTGTGTTGCCCGTCAATGAAACCAGAGAATCGGTGTTCGTCACTAGTTCAGGGGAGGTTTTCGCCAGCAGTTGCATGCCGGTTTCCGCGGGCAACGTGCGTCACCAGAAGCTGGCGGAGATTTACCGGAACTCGCTGCTGTTCAAGTCCCTGCGCGATCCTTCCTTGCTCACCGGCAAGTGCGGCCGCTGCGAGTTCAAGGAAATCTGCGGCGGCTCGCGCGCCCGCTCCTGGGCGATTGCCGGCGACATGTTTGGTGAGGACTCCTGCTGCGCCTACCTGCCCGGACAGCGCCCTCGAAGCAACGCCACCGTCGCTTCGGAACCTGACATCGCGGGAGAGCCGGCGGTTTCCGCTTAGTCTTACGGATAAGCCTCCAGCCGGGACCAGCCGCAACGCGGTCCCGGCTTAATTCCGGGTTCCTTCCGAGTGCTTCATCTCTTCAGCTACTTCTTTCACTGGCTGGCGCAGCAGGCGAAACAGCAGGTAAACCAGCCCGGCCACCACAACAACCGCCACAATTGCCAGCCACAGATGGTTCTTGAACAGGTTTTTCACCTGCCCCACAATCTGCGGACCAAAAAACACAGTCAGCACAGACAGCACGCCAAAGCGCACCAGACGGCCAGCAATAATGGCCGCAAGAAAATTCACCACCTTCATCTCAAATACGCCGGCTGAGAGCACAAACAGCTTGAAAGGCGTAGGCGGAGGCAGGGTAGCCGGAATCATCAAGGCCAGAAACTCCTGGCGTTC
This sequence comes from Terriglobia bacterium, assembly GCA_020072815.1. Classification (NCBI taxonomy): domain Bacteria; kingdom Pseudomonadati; phylum Acidobacteriota; class Terriglobia; species Terriglobia bacterium. Next base: position 36,100 of record JAIQGE010000024.1, read on the forward strand.
AAAGCGGTCGCGTATGCGCTGCAGGCGGCCCGGATCCATGCGCTTGAGCAGGATGAGCTCTCCGCCGGCCCGGCCAATGCCGTAAGGAATCAGGCTGCCCAGGGCCGATCCCACCGCCCCGGCAATGCAATAAAGCCATGCCCGGTGAGGGTTGGCATAGACGTAGCCCGCCACCAGGGGGTCCATGGGGACGCCGAAAAGGGAAGCGTCAATGCCTGCCAGCAGAAAAACGCCCCACGCTCCCAGCGCTTTCAGGGCGGTAAGCCAGCTAAGATATTTGACGAGGAACCCGCGCATGGAAGGCTGGCATCCATTGTATGCGACCCCAGGCCCGGGAAAGAAGGTCTGGGGCTGCCAGGCGGCCCGCGCTTGCGCCTTTCGCGGGACATGGTAGAGTTGGGTGCGGCCCTTTACACAACATTTTTCCAACAATTACACTAAGCGGTTTACCGTTGTGAGGAGATTCCATGCCGTCGGTTGAGGACCGGGTGACCCAGATTATCGTCGACCAGCTTGGGGTCGAGCCCGAGGAGGTCAAGCCCAAGGCGTCGTTTGCCGACGATCTGGGCGCTGACTCCCTGGACCGCGTGGAATTGATCATGGCCTTTGAAGAAAGTTTTGGGATGGAAATCCCGGACAGCGACGCGGAAAAGATCGTCACCGTCCAGGACGCGGTTGCTTACATTCAACGGAATGCGAAGTCAGTAAAACAGTGATCCCTTGCCGTCCGGGACGCACAGCAGCAGAAATCACGCAGAAGAAATTACGCAGCAGAAATCACAAGGAGACGCGATTCTATGGCATCAGCAGTCGAAGAGAAGGTAAAGCAGATTATCGTGGAGCAGCTCGGAGTGGATGAGGGCGAAGTCACGCAGAACGCCTCATTCGTGGATGACCTCGGCGCCGACTCGCTGGATACCGTGGAGCTGGTCATGGCCTTCGAGGAAGCCTTTGATATTGAGATCCCGGACGAAGACGCGGAAAAGATCCGCACGGTCAAAGACGCCATCGAGTACATTGACAAGCACGCGAAAGGCGGGAAGTAACGTTGGCCAGGCGTGTCGTCGTAACAGGGTTGGGCATGATTTGCGCTGTGGGCAACACCAGCCCTGAGGTATGGAAGAACATCCTTGCCGGCAAGAGCGGAGTCAGTAGAATCACCCACTTTGACCCCAGTCCCTTTGCCTGCCAGATTGCCGCCGAAGTAAAGAACTTTGATCCCCTGAACTTCATTGAAAAAAAGGAAGTAAAGAAGATGGGCCGCTTCATCCACCTGGCGCTGGCCGCCACCGATGAAGCCATGAAGATGTCAGGGCTTCAGGTGACCCCGGAGATCTCCAGCCGCGTAGGTGTGCACATAGGCTCCGGCGTGGGCGGCTTTGATGTGATTGAACGTGAGCACGAAGCTCTGCTTACCGGGGGGCCGCGCAAGATCTCGCCTTTTTTTATTCCCGCCGCCATCGTCAATCTGGCGGCCGGGCACGTCAGCATCCGCTATGGGGCCAAGGGTCCCAATGAAGCCACAGCCACCGCCTGTACCACCAGCGCCCACGCCATCGGCGACGCGTATGAGATCATCCAGCGCTCTGATGCTGAGGCCATGATCGCCGGCGGCAGTGAAGCGGCCATCACTCGCATGGGCGTGGGAGGCTTCGGGGCCATGCGCGCTCTTTCCACGCGCAATGACGAGCCGGAAAAGGCCAGCCGTCCTTGGGACGCCGGGCGTGACGGCTTCGTCATCGGCGAAGGCGCCGGGATCGTCATCCTGGAGGAGCTGGAATTTGCCCGCAAGCGCGGAGCGCCCATCCTCTCCGAGATCATCGGTTACGGCATGAGCGCGGACGCCTTCCACATTACCCAGCCGGCTGAGGACGGAGAAGGCGGCTACCGCGTGATGATGAACGCCATTCATGACGCCAAGATCACGCCCGCCGACGTGGGCTACGTGAACGCCCACGGCACTTCCACGCCCATCGGCGACGCGCTGGAAACCTTGGCCATCAAGCGCACGTTCGGAGAGGGCACCAAGATCGCCGTGAGTTCCACCAAGTCCATGACCGGACACCTGCTGGGCGGTGCCGGCGGCCTGGAAGCCGGCATTACCATTCTGGCCTTGCGCGACCAGGTTCTTCCTCCTACCATCAACCAGGAAACTCCTGATCCCAAGTGCGACCTGGATTACGTGCCGAACACCGCGCGCAAAGCGTCGTTCGATATCGCGCTGTCGAATTCCTTCGGCTTCGGCGGCACCAACGGGTCGTTGATTTTCCGTCGCTGGACGGAGTGAGCAGGCTTCCGCCCCTGAAAAAACAACCAATCATGCGCTCTCGCTCCCCCCAATTTGCGCGTTCTCTTCTGACACTAATATTCCTCCTTCCCTTGTGCGCGGAGGCCCAATCCCCTGCCTGGAGAGTCACCCTGGAGCCTCTCCGCCCCGTCAACGGCTCGCCGGTGCTGTTTCGCGTGACGCCGCCGGCGGCGCTGACGTCGCTGCAAGCGACGTGGCTCGGGCACAAACTCCGGTTCCGCTTCAATGCGAAATGCAAATGCTGGTACGCTCTGGGGGGCGTAGAACTGTCCACCAAGCCCGGCAAATACCCGCTTCACCTGGAAGGCGACAGCGCCACCAACCACAGCTTGGCCTTCAGCCATGACGTGCTGGTCAGGGCCGCTCACTACCCTTCCACGGCTTTGAAAGTGGCGCCAGGCTTCGTTGAGCCTCCCAAGGAGATCCAACCGCGCCTGGAGGAAGAAGCGGCGCTCAAGAAGCGCGTCTTCGCGGAGACTACGCAGGAGTCGGTTTGGTCCGGCAGTTTTGTTGCTCCCACGCAAACCGACCCCACCGGAGTCTTTGGCGCGGGGCGCGTGTTCAATGGCAAATTGCGCAACCAGCATCAAGGACTCGACTTCCACGCCAACACCGGCACGCCCGTGCATGCCACCAACAGCGGCAAAGTGCTTCTGGCCCGCAGTCTTTATTTCGAAGGTAACTGCGTCGCCCTGGATCACGGCGACGGATTGATCACCCTGTACATGCACCTCTCGGAGTTCAAGGTCAAAGAGGGTGACGCGGTAGAGAAAGGCCAGCTTCTGGGACTGAGTGGCGGCACTGGCCGTGCCACCGCGCCGCATCTTCATTTTGGCGTGCGCTGGCAGGGCACGTATCTTGATCCTGCGACTCTGCTCAAACTGCACGCCCCGTAAGAAGCAGCGCCAACAAGAAAGCGTGGCTGGTTAGGCCACGCTTTGCTTGAGGAGGCACGGGGGCAGAAAGAGCTAGATCAACGCGTCAACATATCTTTTGATTTCTATCTTCAGCTCTTGTTGCATGAGCTTTTCCGTCCGGCGGAGTTCGTTGCGCGCGTCGCGAAAAGCCCGGCGCATTTCCGGCTGCTGGCTTCTGACCGCGGCCAGCGCGCTGCGCAACTGTGCCCGCAGCTCCCTGCCGGGGAAGACCAGGTTATGCGACTCTGACGGCTCGTCAGGATCGGCCACCGAATCCTCGATGATGCTGTCAATATTGCCTTCCAGCAGTTCCATGTCATCGAAATCAAGGTAGAGCTTGGAGGAGTCTTTGGCGCCGTGTTGCGGCACTTCTACCGTGACCGTTTGCTCGTGCTTGTCACGGACAATGCCCAGATTGATCTTGCCGGCTTCGCGGTGGCTGCGCAGTATGCGCGACAGGTCGGAGCGGTCCGTAAGCTTTTCGTTTTCCGCTTTCACGATCACGTCACCGGCTTTGATCCCCGCTTTTTCCGCCGCGCTGCCTTTTTCCACGCTGCGCACCAGGATGCCTTCGCCGTTCTTCACGCCAAAGTATTCACCCAGCTGCCGGGTCAAGCCTTCCGTCTGGATGCCCAGGATCCGTGAATAGCTTTGCATCACGATCACGTTAGGGACGCCGAACGCATTGGGCATCTCCGGTATCCGCGGCACGACTGGCCAGCTCGGATGGCTCTCCGCTACAACCTTGCTGCGATCGGCCAGTTGGGCGCTGATCTTCATGATGTTGCCGTCGCGGCTCACGTTCAGCGTCACGGTGCGTCCCGGCGGCGTTTCTTTGATCATGCGCCGAAGCTGTTCCTCGCTTTCAATGCGCGCGCCGTTGAAATCCAGAATGACGTCATGTTCTTTCAAGCCGGCTTTCCCCGCGGGCGCGTCCTGGTCCACCATGGTGACCTCTACGCCGCGTTCTTCCTTGAGCTTCAGCGGCCCAACGCGGTCCGCCGTGATGTCCCGGATGTCCACGCCCAGGTACGACCGGCCTTGCGCGGCTGCGCCCAGCAGGACTTCCATGTTCTTGCTTTGCATTTCCGGCTGTTCTTCCGGGCCGGCGGACGCGGCGGGCAGGGCCAGCCCGGCGAGCAGGAGCGTTGTTGCTAATGTTTTGATCATTGGAGCATTCCCCCAATCCAAGAATTATCGGGACGTCTGTAGGACGTTCCGGAAGTTATTCATTCTTTGCCATCCGTTTGAGCTCGATATTTCCCGTGGTGGTGTGGACGTGCAGCAGAGGTCCTCCGCCGTTCAAATTGCCTTTGGCGAACATGGAGCGCGGGCCAAACCGCTCTTTGGGTTTGTCAATCTTGAGTTCAGAAAACTCGCTGGTGATGCCGGATCCGCGTGCCGTGTCCACGGTGGCCACAATGGTCACGCCCAGGCCGTCCGGCACGTACACAATAATGTCGCCCATCTTGGTTTCCAGCCGGGAATCGCTGAAGATTTTCACGCCCGGGGCGAGCGTCGCCACAATCGGTCCGCTGCCTGTCTCTGCCCGCAAACCTCCGTGGATCACGCCCACTCTGATCTTGCCACCGCTGGTTTCGATCTGCGCCGGGCCTCCCGACTCGGTGACTTCAACGGCGCCGCCGCCGGTTTCCGCCTTGATGCCGCCATCACATTTGGTCACGCTGATGGAGCCGGCCCCGGTGCTTAAGGTCATGACTTTGGCCGCTCCGATGTTCAAGTTGCCGCCGCCCGAACTGGCTCGTACTTTCCCGCCCGCTGAGGCAATGCGAATATTGCCGGCCACGGTATTCGCGTCCACATCATGGCCCACGCGGCCAATATCAATGCCCCCGCCGGCGCTGGACACCGAAACACCGCCGCCAATCTGGTCCAGTTGGATGTTGCCCCCGCCGGTGCTGGCGATCACTTTGCCCTCAATCCCGTTGGCGGAAACCGCCCCGCCCTGGGTCTCCAGTTTGACCACCGCGGTTTGCAGCGGAACGTGGACTTCAAAATCAATGTAGCCCTGCCGGGTGCCTTCGCAGTCCGCGCGCAGGATGGCGCCTTCCGCGGAATTGAACGTGCTGAACTTCAGGCGCTTGAATTCGGCGCGCGCTGCGGCTTCCGAGCCGGCATAGACGTGTTCGCGGATCACGTAGCTGATGCTCAGCTGATTTCCGCCCTGCACCCTAATGGCCCCGGCCGTGGAGCGCACGCGTACGATCTTGTTGGCCGGCAAAGTGCCTTTGATTTCCTGGATCCACTCATTGCCGGAGCGATGGATGGGCTTCTGCGCCCCTGCAGCCACACTGGCCGTCAAGAAAAGGGCCGCGAGTTGTAAGTACTTCGTCGACATTTCGATTTTGTCTGTGTCGCTTTCTTAGTCCAGATTCGGGGTGCTGGCGATATACCGCTGCGCCTGGCCGCGGATCGACGCATTCTGGTCATTCAGCAACCCGTGCAACACGTCGCGAACGCTGCTGTCCGCTTTCACCGGGTCCAGCAGGCTGATCGCCTCCTGGCGGACGCCGGGATTCGAGTCATACCGCAGCGCTTCCAGTACGGCATCGCGCACGCGGCGGTCGTCGCGCACGTAGCCTTTGAGCGCGTCCAGGGCCTGGAGCCGCACGCCCGCATTGTCGTCATAGTGTAACCGGGAGATCAGTGCATCGCGCACGTCATCGTCTTGTGTACGGCTTTTCAGAATTCCCATGGCCACCAGCCGTACATCAATGTTGTTGCTGTTTTGCGCCGCCATCAGCAGTGATTGCATCTGGGGATCGTCCGCCGTCCCTTCATACACCTGTGGCCGCAGGGTGTCATATTTCACTTGAACTCGGTTGGAATTGGGCTGCTGGACGATAGACTCAAAGCCGGCGATGCTGGCTTCTTGGGGCAGGATCGAAGTGCCTGTTCCGGTGGGGGCCTCGGGGTGGTTGGCTATGCGCCATGTGGTAAGCACCCCGCCAGTAAAGCCGATCATCAGCAGCGCCACGGTCAGCGCCGGAGCCAGTTTGAGCTGGTGCATCCATCCGGCAACGTCAAAGACGAACATGCCCCAGCCGCCGCGCGCCTGTTCGGCGTGTTCCAGCTCTTCCTGCAGCTTCATGCGGCTTGCGGCCAGCAGGTTGGGAGAGACCTCCTGGACCGGAAACGCCGCCATGTCCTTCTTGAACGCTTGCGCCTGCTCCACTTCCTTGCGGCAACCCAGGCAATGGTTCACGTGATGCTCAAACTCGTATTTCGCGTCGTCCCCCAGTTCGTCATACATGTAGAGGACAACGTTTTCTTTTACCCATTCGCAGTTCATAAAAACCTCAGCACTTAGCAAATAGCACTTAGCAACTGGCAACTAGCACTTAGCTCAAATCCCAATTCTTTGTTCACCAGGCTGCCTGCATCTTCTAAACAAAAGCTAGTTGCTAGCTGCTAGCTACTTACTTCTCATCGGCGCCAATACGCCTCTTAGCTTCTGCGTCGCCCGGAAGAGCGTGTTCTTGGCCGTTTCTTCCGTGGTATTGAGCATCTCGCCGATGGTGCGCAGGCGCAGCCCCTGGTAATGCTTTAATTCAAAAACCATGCGTTCCCGCGGCGTCAGCCGGGTAAGCGCTGCCGCGATCTTCGCGCCCAGCTCTCGCCGCATCAGGTCGCGTTCCGGATTCGCGCCGGCGCGGTCGTCAGACACGCGGTCCAGCAAATCCATTTCCTGTCCGCTCGAATCGGTCACCACCGCGGAATCTTCTTTGCGCGTCTGCCGCTTGCGCAGATGGTCCAAGCACAGGTTGGTGACGATGCGGTAAATCCACGTGTAAAAGGAACATTCAAACCGGAAATTGCCGATGTGGCGATACGCCTTGAGGAACGCTTCCTGGTAAATGTCGCGCGCGTCGGCTTCCGAGCCGGTCAGGTGCAGCGCCAGACGGAGCACGGCCTGATCATACTGGCGGACCAGTGCTTCGAAAGCGGCGCAGTCGCCCCGCTGAGCGGAGCGAATCAGCTCGCTGTCGTGAACGCGGCTTAGGGGTTGACTCACCATTGCTCCGGAGGAATGTGAGCTCCGTTTACCGTTCGCGCCAACCGCTCCTTTCCACAGTGCAGTTTCGGCCGGCATCTGTTTTAGTGTCCCTGTAATCCTCTCTGCTTGCAATTACTTGGACGCGCCAAAACACGAGACGTAAGCTGAGGTTATCCCATTTTCGAACAGTTTTAAAAGGGGCCGCCGCAGGCAGCCGAATCTTGCCCGGGCAGGGGTGCAAAACCGCCCAGATGCCCGACCGGATAGGAAATATCGGGTATGGACGTGTAGCGGGTAGGTCTCCCGCCCGGTACCGCTGCTCAGTCTTTCGTTAAGATCGCAGAGACCGTCGGCGTTGCTTTTCCCAGTCGCGAATCCCCGGAAATCGAATGGAAGAAGCGGGTTGTCTTTGCTGAAAATCCAGCCTCGTACGCAATTTCCAGCATATCGTCCACCGTGGAAGAATCCTCCGGATCGCGGGTCCTCTGGCTTCTGATCAACAGAATCCCGCCGGAGCGCAGCAGGGTGAATGCATTGACGATTCCTGCCCTGAGCTCCACCTTGTCGACAAGTTGCAGGCCGGAGCAGAAGATCACATCCACAGTGCCGGGTGCTGACACAACGAACCTGTTGGTTGCGAAGAGGATACCATCCTCTTGCGGAACAAAGAACCCGTTGTTCATGTAGACGGCCATCGAGTCTTTCGTCATCAACGTGCTTGCGAAACTGATCAAGAAGGCGGCGATGAAGCAGCCCTTGGTGACAGGCACGTAAACGAAAGGGCGACCCTGGGCCAGGGCATTGAGGTGTTCCCGCACGAGAAACTTTCCCTGCAGTCCCGGGCCGTAATCAATGACGATTCTGGAGTGCGACACCGGGGGCAAATCATAGCTGTGCTGGTTCGCGTCAAAGAGAAGAGTGTCGTTCATCAGGGTGGTTGAGGCTGCATGCGAGGACCAACCCGGGGAAATCATAATATCGGCAGCGCAGGCGCATGCTGCCTGCATTTCAAACGCCGCCAGTCCTTTCCGCCAGGCTGCGGGCGACTCTTTAAGAATGGCGCGCAAGGCAGGTTGAAACGTGCCCTCGCTGTAACTGTGTTCGCCAAATAGCTCGCCGAGCTTGGCATCTTCAAAATTCCCAGGGTGTAAGCGTGCGACTTCATCATGGCTGCACACTGCCAGGGCGCAGGGGAATATGTACTTTTGAAAATTCTCGAGCGTCGCAAACTCACGCGGCGCGCCCAAGAGCTCGCATATATCTTCCACTGTAACTTGATCTTCAGGGCACCTGGGCGGTCTTTTCCAAGGCGTGTCGAACATGGCCGGTCATCATACGCCGGCGGTCTTTGCGAATGCCAGGCAATTGGGGAAGGTAACAAAAACAGAAAAGGCTCTGGGCTTGAACCCAGAGCCTGCGTGTGGTGTGAAAAGTTACGCTTCGGCTTCCTTCGCTACTGATACTTTCACCTTGCTGGTGACGTCGCGATGCAGGCGGATGGGAACTTCAAAGTCGCCGATGCTCTTGAGTGGCTCGTCCAGCTGGATCTTGCGGCGGTCAATATTGAAGCCTTGGCGTTCCAGCGCTTCCGCAATGTCTGACGAGGTGACCGATCCGAACAGGTGGTCTTTTTCGCCGGCCTTGCGGTGGAAAGAGAGGCTCACGGCCTCCAGTTGCTTGGCCAGGGCTTCCGAATCGGCCTTCTCCACGGCGGTGCGGCGCACGGCGGACGACTTCATCTGCTCGATCACAGCTTTGTTGCCGGAGGTGGCCTCAATGGCCAGCTTGCGCGGCAGCAGGTAATTGCGGCCATATCCCTCGGCAACTTTCACCACGTCGCCGCGGTGGCCCAGCTTAGGAACATCTTCTTTAAGAATGACTTCCATGACAGATCTCCAGTAAAGAATCTCGTTGTACTACTAGCCGATGATTCTTGCAGCCTGTGACGACCATTGCGCCGTCCGAACCACCGCGCTCCAATTCTTGCCTTCCTCCGTGCCTCTGTGTTTCCGTGGTAGGGTTTGCTCTACCGCGCGGCGAAAGGCAGCAGGGCGATGTTACGGGCCCTCTTGATGGCCGCCGTCAGCCGCCGCTGATGGGGCGTGCACACTCCGGTCAACCGACGCGGCACAATCTTGCCGCGTTCCGCCACGAACTGCCCCAGCAGACGCACGTCCTTGTAGTTGATGTCGTCAATCTTTTCGACGCAGAACCTGCAAACCTTCTTGCGCCGGAAGAACTTGCGTCCGCCTTCGCGGGGGCCGCCGGGGCCTCGATCGGGCCGGTCCGGACGGTCCGGGCGGCCGCCCGATGGTGGCCGGGATGGTGGTGCGGAACTCTCTTGTCGTTGCTCGTCAGCCATAACTCTCCTTGAGTCCAGCGCGTGTCATGCAGCGCCGGAAAATGTTTTGCTGTTACGCGTTGATCGCGGGGGTCTCGCCTTGCGCAGCGCCTGGCGCTTCCGCGGCAGCCGGCGGCGGAGTGGGAGCGCGCTTGGCGTGCTCGGCGCGGTGCTTCTTCACTTTGTCCAGCCGCTGCTGCTCTTCGTCGGTGCGCACGGTCAGGAATTTCAGCACCTGCTCGGTGACGCGCAGGCGGCGCTCCAGTTCGTGGATGGCCTTGCCGTCAGAACTCAGCGTAAACAGCACGTACTGGCCGTCCTGGCACTTGTTCACGTCATAGGCCAGGCGCCGTTTCCCCATCTTCTCCACGTTCTGTACGGTTGCCCCCGCCGTGGTGGCGTGGCCAGACATCGTGGCAATCAGTTTGTCCAGATCCTCTTCCAGCACTTCCGGACGCACGATAAACATTACTTCGTAGGTTCTCATTTCATCTCCAATTCTGTCGCTGCGCTCCACACCGCCGCCGAGCTTCATTGACCTCAAGCTCTTTTCAGCTTTCGAAGCGCGCCGCTCAGCACGCTAGTCGGCTTCGCGGCGTCAAATTCAACTTTCTTCCGCCGGATCTTCCGGCTTGTTCTTGCGATTAAACCGGTTCATGGCGATGAGGATTCCTTCGCTCAAAGCCACGTTCACCGCTTGCGCCGTCAGGTCCAGCGCTTCATCCACCGCAACCATCTGCGATTTGCGGAACGGCGCGAGTATGTACTTCGCCCCGCCTTTTCTCGGATCGTCAGGCGCAACACCGATCCTGATCCTGGCCAGTTCTTCAGTCTGCAGCGCGTCAATGATGGACTGCATTCCGTTGTGCCCGGCCGACGACCCTCGCGCCCGTACGCGGATCATCCCCAGAGGAAGGTCCAGCTCGTCATAAATCACGATCAGGTCCTTCTCCGGCTCCACTTCATACTTCCTGACCAGCTCCAGGACCGACATGCCGCTCAGGTTCATGTAGGTTTCCGGCTTGGCCAGCAGAATCTCTTCATTGCCGATCCTGCTGCGCGCCGTCAGCGCCTTACAATGCCGGTTGTCCACCATTACGCCGCATTGCTCGGCGATGCGGTCTACCGCGAGAAAGCCGATATTGTGCGGCGTGAACTGGTATTCGATACCGGGATTTCCCAGCCCGACGATCAGCTTCACTCGGTCTACTTCTTCGCCGGCGCGGCGGGTTCAGCGCCTTCCTCTTCCGTCTCCTGCTTGCCCTTCTTGATGACTTCCGGTTCAGCAGGCGCGGCCGTCGCAGCTTCCGCAGCGGCTTCCGGCGTCGCCACAACTTCCTCTTTCACTGAGGCGATGTGGGCCACGGCCTGGGTCGCGTCCGTGATGTACTTCAGCTTGCCGCCGTTGTCCGCCAAATCGGACACGCGCAGCACCACGCCAAACACCAACTCGGTTACGTCGGCATCTATGTGGCCGGGAATATCGGCGGGCAGGCACTCAACTTCCACTTCGCGCAGAATCTGGTCCAGGATTCCGCCCTGGGTCTTCACGCCGGCAGCTTCGCCGACCAGGTGGATGGGCACGCTGACCCGGATCTTCTGGTCCATGGCGATCCGCTTCAGGTCTATGTGCAGCAGCTTGCCTTTGATGGGCTCCAGCTGCCAGTCCACGATCATGGCTTTGGTCTTTTCGCCGCCGACCTGGAGATCAAAAATGGTGTTGTGGCCGGTGTCCGAGTGCAGGATCCGCGAGATTTGCTTGGGGTCCACACTGACGGCGACGGTATCTTTCTTGGCGCCGTACACCACGGCCGGGATGCGGCCGCTGACGCGCAGACGGCGGGCTTCATTCTTGCCTCGCGAACTGTCCGGCCTTGCCTGGGTTTCAACTAGTTCTGATGAACTCATTTTTTGTTTCCTTCTTCTCCGCTTCCACCGGCGTTACAAAAACAGCGTGCTGACGGAAGTTTCTTCATGGATTGACTGGATCGCGCGGCCCAGCAGGCCGGCGATGGACAGAACTTTGATCTTGGGTTCAGCTTTGCCCGCTTCCGTAAGCGGAATGGTGTTGGTCACCACCACCTGCTCCAGACGCGATTTGGAAATCCGCTCAATCGCCTGCCCGGAAAGCACGGGATGCGACGCGCAGGCAAAAACTTTGGTGGCGCCGGCGTTCAGCAGCGCTTCCGCGGTCTTGACCAGGGTGCCCGCCGTGTCAATGATGTCGTCAATGATCAAGCAGGTGCGCCCTTTCACGTCGCCGATTACGTGCATCACTTCGGCCACGTTCATGTCCGTGCGGCGTTTGTCCACAATGGCCAGCGCGGCGTCAACTTTCTTGGCAAAGAAGCGGGCGCGCTCCACGCCGCCGGCATCGGGCGAGACCACGGTCAGGCTGGGCAGCTCCATCTTCTTGAAGTAATCCACCAGCACCGGCGAAGCAAACAGGTGGTCCACCGGGATGTTGAAGAACCCCTGGATCTGCGGCGCGTGCAGGTCCACCACCAGCGCGCGGTGCGCTCCCACCGTGGTGAGCAGGTCCGCGACAACTTTGGACGACACCGGAACGCGCGGTTTATCTTTGCGGTCCTGGCGCGCATAGCCGTAGTAGGGAATCACCGTGGTGATGCGCCGGGCCGAGGCTCGCTTGAGCGCGTCCACCAGCAACAGCAACTCCATCAGATGCTCATCCACCGGGAAACAGGTGGGCTGGACCACGAACACGTCCGCGCCGCGCACGTTCTCTTGAATATGGATGTAGGCCTCGCCATCGGAGAAGCGGGTGACCGTGGCCTTGCCCCGTTCAATCCCCAGGAAGGCGCAAATCTCGTCCGTCAGCGCTTCATTGGCGGTGCCGCAGAAGATCTTGAACTTGCTGTCATCGGAACGCGGACGCGTCCGGCTCTCAGTCTTGGGCTGAGTTTGCTGGGCCTTTGCAGGCTTGCTCTCGGTCTTTTCCGGTGGTGTGATTGTCGTTGCCATAGTGATCACCCGTTCGAAGCTGGTTGGCTTACAACGGATCTTGTCGCGGACTCTTTGCCTTCAAGGGCTCCGCCGCAAGCGGCTTCGCCTTCGGCTGTGGCTCGCGCGTCATCGGCGCTCGCCTCGCCTCACCCCCACAAGAGCCCAGGAACTGCCTCACTCGCCCATAACATTACTTCGACTGCAAAGAACGCTGTCTTCGTCCCCGTCGTCTTTCATGCTCTTCGCCAATCCGTTCGGCCCGACTTTCCGATCACGTGCGATGACGGCGATCACGCGCGATTCCGGCGATCTCAAAACTGGCTGGGCCGCTAGGATTCGAACCTAGACAAAGTGCTCCAAAGGCACTTGACCTACCATTAGTCGACGGCCCAACTTCACTTCAAGGGCTCCGTCGCATAGCGACTTCGCCCTCGCCTCAGGTTCGCGCGATCCAGCGCTCACCGTTCGGCTCACCCCTTCAAGGGCTCTGCCACTCGGGCGGCTTTGCCCTCGGCTCGGGTTCGCGCGATTAAGGCGCTCACCACTCGCCTCACCCCATTTCGCCGACGCCCAATTGTCAATTTTGGCAATTCCGGAGATTTTGGCAATCTCTTCCTGAGTCTATCCCGGTTCTTACTTCCTTGAGAAAATTTCCTTCCAATATTGTGCGCGCGGCAACGTCACTGTAGCCTGTGCAGGAATATCGTTGTCCTGCAACAACTTAACGGCCTTGACTGCCGCCTCTTTCCCCAGGAAAAGCCCGTACACCGTGGACCCCGAGCCGGACAGCGACACGTACCTGGCCCCGGAACGCTCCAAGACACGTTTGACCTCGCGCAGAGCAGGATATTTAGGAAAAACGACACTTTCAAAGTCGTTTTCTATCCCGGTACGGACAAGGTCGAGAAGCAGTGCCTCGGCCCGGTCCCGGCCTTTGCCTGGGACACCGGTTGGGGAAAAACTACCGCCATTCAGCCATCCATAAACCGATTGACTGAATAAATCTATTTTATCGGAGCCTTCGTTGCTGGTCAATTCGACGCCCGTCAATTTGGGGCCCGTCAATTTTCCGCCGCCGGACGCCTTGCCCGCCCGCTTGTCCCAGTCGGCGAAGGCCGCTGGAGTCGAGACTCCGGTTGACGACGTAGCGATCACGCAATGCATCGCCGGCAAGTCTTCCAGGGCGTACACCTGTTCGCCCCGGCCCGTTCCCAGCACCGTCCCGCCGATCAGAAACAGCGGCAGATCAGAGCCAACCTCGGCCGTAATGCGCATGCGGTCTTCCGGCGGCAGAGGACGCTTTAACTCTTTTTCCAGTCCCAGCAGGGTCGCCACGGCGTTGGACGACGCCGCGCCCAGCCCGCCCTGCACCGGCAGGTTCTTTTCGATGGTGATGCGGACCTTGCCCCGCGTCTTCAGCGTGCGGAGCACGCGGTCAGCCACGCGCCAGCAGGTGTTCGACTCGTCGTCCGGCACGCGGGGGTCTTTGCAATGGATCTCAATCCCCACGCCGCGGCCCACGTCCACCCGCACCAGGTCAGAAAGCCCGATGGTCTGGTAGATGGTGCGCAGCTCGTGGTAGCCATCTTTACGAAGGTGGCCGATTCGCAATCCGATATTGATTTTGGCAAAGGAACGGACGATTGTGGGCATACCGATGATGGAATGATAAACGACAGTGCGGCTTTTTTTTGAAATCCCGCAGCCGAGCTTCAGAAGTTCGCCCTGAATGCGCGGGGCTCCGCAACGCGAAACCGAAGCCGGCGAGCGCGGGTGGACCGCTGTGAAATAAACCGCTGTGAAATAAGAAGAAGTTGATGGCCAAAAGGCAATTTGGGAGAAGAGCCGAATTACGAGAACCAGTACAGTCCCAGGGTACTTTACAACTAAGGAGAAACCGAGGAACCGCCATGAAAACGAAGATTTGGTGCTCAATTGCGCTGGTTGTCGCCGGTCTGGCGCTGCCCCTGTGGGCCCAGAATTTCCCGGCGGCGAAGGGCGATGATGGACCCGTTGCGTCCTTCGGAAAGTTCTGGATCCTGATAGATCCTCCCTATCAAGCCATGTTTGCCGGCTGTCCTTTGTACAACCCGGCAACCCATGTCCTGGAAAGCCCAACGCTCTACGACAACATTACGACAGTGATCGGGCGCAGTGTGCCCATCAAAGAGGGCTCGCCCCAGGACAATGGTGGGGTTCCAGTTGGTTCCGCCAATACTCCGGTGAGAGATGCGGGCATGGTGGTGCCGCCCAGTTTCACCCCGATCGCCCCAAATTCGCACGAAGTCCACACCGAACTCCGCCACCTGAACATGGAGACGTGGCCCCCCGTCCCACCAGCGAACCAGGCACGTGTGCGGGCTGGCGTCTGCTACAACGGCACCGCGTGCTCGTCGCCGCCGCCGCCGAACCGGATCAGCCGGGGGGAAGTCGTATCCAACCACGCCCCTGCGGGCACAGCGCCGGATTTTCCGGCCCGCAGCTACTTCAATGTCTTCGCGCAGATCGACATTCCCGCTTGCCCGGGCTCGACCTTCCCCGGCGCGACGGTGTACAACAAAGCTCCGCTGCTCGTCCACACCCCTAGCATCGCTGGTTTCCCTCCGTCCGGGGTTGTTTATATGCACGACAGCAGCAGCGCCGTGCCGGTATTCCTAAAACACGGGCTGAAATGGGAGCATGGGAAGCGGCGGCTTGGCTGCGTCATTCTCGCCGGGCATGGAATCATTCCGACCTTCCACAGGGCAGCAACGCTAGACGAGGCGCCGCCAGCGACGCAAGTCTCGTTCCAGAAGGGACAGGCCGCGCCACCGAGGGAGTACGAGCGGGAACAGAAGATAAGGCCGCCGGAAAAGCACGAGGTGGAGAAAGAAGCCGAAAAATTCCAAGAGCATATGAAGCGCGAGCACGATCGTGAAGGCGGCCACCATCGTGACTGCGGCCCCGCAGGCAGGGATGACGACAAGGATGACTGAAGACATTTCGCGGGACAGCGATTCATCCATCAACTGAAACACAGGACTTCGTCATTCTCCTTGGCCCACCTCTCGTTTGACCGTGCGAGAGGTGGGCACTTTTTCCACAGAACTGTTCCCCATACAATCAGTCGAAGCAAGACTCCGCGCTGTTAGGCTGCGGGCAATAAGCCTGACCGGCCACCTCATAGCATTTCGCGAGCGCCAAAGAAGCTTCGCCAATGTCCTGATGGGTGAACCGGTAGTTATCCCGGTCCAGAAGTCCTGTTCTGGGAAGTCAGCCGCGGTTAGCAGACGAACTTTTCTGGAATGATGCTTGCAGTCTCTAGTACCTAAACAAATACGAAATCTTCACAAACACCTGCCGCCCGTCGTTGAGGAACTGATTCCGCGTGCGCAGCAGGCCGTCCGGGGTGGACGCCAGAGAGCGGTCCAGGTTCTGCAGGTTACTGTTGTAGCCCGCGTAGATGGCTGTGCCGGGGTTCAGCAGGTAGGTGAAAAGTACGTCGCCATTGAAGGACTTGGTGCTCTGCAGCGTGGTCAGTCCGGGATTAGCGATGGTGGTCACATACTGCCCGATCAGGCGCAGGGAAAACTCCTTGGTGAACTGGTAATTCCACTTGGACCGGATGATGTGGTTGTTGAAGATGTTCAGGTTGGTGTTCTGGTCCCGCAACCGGACCATCAGGTAAGTGTTTTCCACCGTCAGGCCTTTGGCCGGGCGCACCACCGCGCGCGTGAAAGCTGTATTCTGGTAAGCCAGAATGGGCGGTCCGTTGCGTGGTACAAAGTTCGTCGCCGTGCCCCAATCCATCTCCAGGTCCAGGCTGATCCACTTGAAATATTGCGTCCCTGTTTCAACGCCGCCGACCATGTGCGCGTAGTCGCGGTTCGTGGCCAGGGTGGAAAAGTCCTGCGGCCGCAAACGTTCGTGTTCCCAATTGGCAAAGACATTGAAGAATGAACCGCGCTGGAAATTCCATATGTACCCGGGATTCATCCCGTAGGCCAGGCGCGTGCCGTTGTGGTCCCACAGCGTCTGCTCGTAAACGCGCGGCCCGTGCGAGACAAAGTGCTTTCCGTCCGGATGCCAGGTGTAACTGCCAAAGTTGCTGAACCGCCGCAGGTCCGTGCGGTTTACGAAACCAAGGTCCGCATTGAATCCCTGGGCGATGTCCAGGTACATGGTATTGAATTCGATCTTGCGGGAGCTGCGTTCGGCATACACCTGGTAAGCCGGGCCGGCACGGCGGGTGCCGTCATTGAACTTGGTCTCACTGGTCACGGCCTGGGCTTGCACCTGCCAATTCGGTCCGATTTTCATGCGACCGTCAACTCCACCGACCCGGTTGAAGCCCACCGAGCATTCGGTAAGCGTGCACGAACTGGCGGGCGCCGTATGCAGTTCGCGGTCCGTGTAAATCACGCCGATGCTGTTTCCCTGGCCAATCTCCCGGTTCAGACGAAATACGCCAAGGTTCGCGTTCTGCCCGGCAAGCGGGTCGGTGGCGATCACGTTTTTCCCCGGCGCGCGATCATTCGCCAGGAACGTCCCAATGGCCCACGGGCCGGTTTTGCCGGTAAGCCGCACGCCGTAGAGCGGGTCCACCACGCGGCGGGTGAAGACCAGATTCAGCGGCGTGGAAAAATAGCTGGAGTTTTCCTGGAAGAACGGGCGCTTCTCCGGGAAAAAGACTTCAAAGCGCTGGTTCACCGTGACCTGTGGATCGTCAGATTCAATCTGCCCGAAGTCCGGATTGATGGTCGTGTCCAGCACCAGGCTGTCTTTCAGCACGATCTTGGAATCCAGGCCTTCCTTGGGGGCCACATGCTTGCCGCTGAAGCGCGCTCCGGCTGGATCGCGCTGGTCCAGGTCGCGAAACGCTCCGATGGAACCGTAAGGCATGAATTGCATATTGCGGCCGGGTGAGATCTGCTCGAACGGCTTGTAGTCGCCTTCATGCACCAGCCATCCCTGCGACCGGCTGGAGTTTTCCGGATAGTAGGCGCGCTCGTTGTTGCGCGGCAGCACGCGCGCCAGGATGATCCCAAAGGTATGCGTCGGCGCGGGCTGAAAACGCAGCGACTTGAACGGAATCTCAAATTCCAGAATGTAGCCCTGCCCGGTGATCTTGGTCATGGTGTGCCAGACGGTGTCAAAGGAATTGTCCGGTCCGTCCGTTTCTGAGAAAAGCCCGTCCTGCTGGATGCCGTATGGGTTGGCGTAAAACGCGTAAGCGTGGCGGTGGTCGTGAAAGGTATCCAGGAAGACCCCGCACTGGTCGTCGTCATCAATCAGCTCGCGGCGAAGCATGCGTGCGCGCAGGAGCTGAGGCTGGCTGTCATGGGCCAGAAAAACCGCGTAAAAATTCTTGTCTGTATATCCCAGAAAGGCCTGCGTGCGCTGCGAAACCGGCGAACCATCTTTGGGGTCGCGCTGCAGGAACCCTTCCACCATGAGCATTTTGCGGGCTAGTTCGGTGGCCGGGACCATGCCCTCAAAGTCGCTGACTTTGGGCGCGTCCGTCAGCCGCGGGACGTCCTTGGAGCTTATTTCATTGGCCAGGCTGGGACGCGAGGGAGTGGGCGTTGGCGACGGCTGCTGCGCCATGACGGACGCCGCGAGCATGCTCAATAGCATGGCCCTGGCAAAACAAGCGAAGTCATGGAACTTCAACATGTCGATTTTCTCTGGGCAACCGGATCCAGCCAAGAACGCGAGGGTACCCGCCCCGGAATCTTAGGCTGTTTAGACTTTCACTGGAGCAGAAGGTTAGAATTCATCGCCGCTTCAGGTCAAGCCGTCGCGTACAAGGCTGATTACGGCGGAAGAACGCTCAGGGTTTCCAGAATTTGCCCTGAATCGCCTAAAACAGGTCCGGCTGGCGGCCGAAGCGGATGCCAAAATGATCGTAAGCCAGCTTGGTGGCCACGCGTCCGCGGGGCGTGCGGTCCAGAAAGCCGATCTGCATCAAAAACGGCTCGTAAATCTCTTCCAGCGCTTCCGGCTCTTCCGCCAGCGCGGCCGCCAGCGTCCCCAGGCCCACCGGGCCGCCGTTGTATTTCTGGATGATGGTCAGCAGCAGGCGGCGGTCGATTTCATCGAACCCGTGCTTGTCCACTTCCAGCATTTCCAGCGCCGCCTGGGCCGTGGCTTTGTCAATTCGGCCGTGGCCGCGGACCTGGGCAAAATCGCGGACGCGCCGCAGCAGCCGGTTGGCGATGCGCGGCGTCCCCCGAGCGCGCGACGCCAGCTCTTCCGCGCCGTCCTTGTCAATGGCCACGCCCAAAATCTCCGCCGAGCGTTCGATCACGAACTTGAGTTCTTCCGTGGAATAAAACTCCAGACGCAGCAGGATGCCGAAGCGCGAGCGCAGCGGCGCGGACAGCAACCCGGCGCGCGTGGTCGCCGCTACAAACGTGAACGGACTCACATCAATCGTATGGGTGCGCGCTGAAGGCCCCTGGCCGATGATGATGTCCAGTTTGTAGTCCTCCAGCGCCGAATACAGAATCTCCTCCAGCGCCGGCTGCAAGCGGTGGACCTCATCCACAAACAGCACTTGCTTGCTGGTCAGGTTGGTGAGGATGGCTGTGAGGTCGCCCTTGATCTGGATGGCCGGCCCAGCGGTCTGCTGGTAGGGCACGCCCATTTCATTGGCGATGATGGTGGCCAGCGTGGTCTTGCCCAGGCCGGGCGGCCCGTAGAGCAGCACGTGGTCCAGGGCCTCGCCGCGCGACTTGGCGGCTTCAATCGCTACCTGCAGGTTTTCTTTGACCTTGTTCTGGCCAATGAACTCGCGCAACCGCTTGGGCCGCAGCTTCAGCTCAAACGATTCATCGTCCTCCGCCTGGACCGCGGACACCAGCCGCTCCCGCTGCAACGCTTTTTCGTCAGACGCCGGCACTTTGGCGATGGTAAAGCGAAATGGAAAAAAAGGGAAGGAGGGAAAATCGGCAGCGGCCGTTCATCGCAAATTACTTCGTCTGGCTCAGCCCCTGGACAATTCGCTGGAACCCCGGGTCGCCGGACAGCGGCTGCAACTCGGGGTCCTGCGTCAAAGTCTCTGGGCGCTTGATGCCCCGCTTCACGGCCTCTTCCAGGGCCTTCAAGGCAGCTTTTTTGTTGCCGGCGCGAACCTGAGCTTCGGCCAGCAGCAGTACCGGCCAAGCCTGGTCCGGAGCCACCTCAGCCATCAGCTCGAAGTAAGTTTGCGCGGCCGCCAGACGGTTGTTGCGGAATTCGTCCTGCCCGGCCTCAATGCCCTGGATCCAGAGCTGGTTGAAGGCCCGCATGAAGACCGGGTGAGTTATTGACTTGGCCTGTCGCCGCAGGTCCGCAAACGCTGACGCAATATGTTGCGTCAATCGCATCTGTTCCTCGGCAGACGCCTGGCCAAGCTGGCTGATCTCGCCGCTGGTGACGGCGGTGAGGGACGCCTGTTTTTCAATTTCCTGCTGCTCGTCGCGGACAGCCTTTTTCAAGGCTTTCGAGTTCTTCAACGCGGCCAGCGCGCTTTCGTATTGCGTTACGTCCTCCAGGCCCTTGAAATCCACGGCCAAAGACCGCAGCGCATAGAACTGGAGCATGGTATCGCCGCGTTGTTCCGCTTGCGCCGCCTCGGCTCGCGTCTTGTCCAGCAGCCGATGGACGAACGCCGTGTCAGGCTTCTTTGTGCCGGCTTGCATGGCTTTCAATTCAAGCCATTCGACGGCGTCTTCCACCACATCGGGCGGGGCCCACTGATGCGGACCGGGATAGATCTTCACCTTGAACGCTGCTCCTTGTTCTTCTTTCTTTTTTCGCAGCGCAAGGACTTCAGGAAGATTGAAGTCAGCATCTCCGGCGGCCGCGTAGTAAACGAAGCGGTCATTCGCCGGCGGGCTGCTCTGTTTTGCGGGATAAGTTGCTCCCTGGGCGATGACTCCGGCCACCGCGCAGGTGTAGCAGTACAGTGCAAATGACGTTGCGAAGCGTGCGCCACCAGACAGGCCGGTGGTGTAGACCCGGTCCTTGTCAATCGCAAAACGGTGATGCGTGTCCTGCCAGACCGCCTGGGCAGCGGCCGCTTCCTGTGCGCTTGGGCCGTTCTTGGCGTTGTTGGAACCCACAACAATGTAGCCATACTTCTCCGCCGCGTCCTTATACAGCTCCACCGGGACCCTGCCGTGGGCAAAAGGATCAAACGCGTAGATGATCGGCCAACGGCGGTCAGCGAAATATTGCGAGGGCAGGTACAACGCGTAGCTCTGCGATGGATCGCCAGCGCACGGCACGCTGTTGACCACGGTGCCGCGGGCCTTGACTGGATCAAGGCTGGCAGTGGGCTGGGCTTGCGCTGCCACAACGCCGGCCATGCACACGACAAGCGCCAGCGTCGCGAAACGCCGACATTCCGTCAGCTTGCGGCTCTCTGAGTAGGGCACGGTGGGCGTAATTGTATCTTCCTGAACTGATTTAGACGTTGCACGTGAACGTTTGCCTCACTTCCACAGCTGGTTTTTCCGCAAGCGATGCCAAACTCGTCCGGCGCACGTCTAAGGGTGAAGGACCTGCCCAGGGAGTCTCGCTTTGATCAAACGATGGTTGGCCGCCGCGGCGCTCGCGGCGATTTCATTCAGCGGCCCAGCAAATTACGCGCGGGCCATGGACCGGGCCCGCTTCATTGAGCTCAATAAGCAAGGCCGCGAGCTGGCCAAGAAAAAGGATTGGAAAGGCCTTCGCGAAGTCCTCACGGAAATTGGCAAGGAACTGCCCGCGCCAACGCCCAACTACATGCTGCGCGTGGCCTCAGCGGAGGCGCATCTGGGCCACAACAAAGAAGCGCTACGCTGGCTGGAGCGCTACGCAGCCATGGGTCTGACCTACGACGTGGCCAGTGACGACGACCTCAAGCCGCTGCTCGCGGAGCCGGGCTGGCCGAAGCTTGCAGCGCAGATGAAAGACAAGTCGCGCCGCATCACGCTGGCGGAACAAGTCTGCACGCTGCCTATCGCCGACCTGATGCCTGAGGACATCACCTTTCAGCCGGCTTCCGACGCCAAAACTCCCGGCGACTTTTTTGTCTCCAGCATTCGGCGCCATTCGCTTTTACGCGTTACGCTTCCCCAGCACGACGCGAAAGAATGCGGCCTGAAAGAGCTGCCGCTTGAGGACCAGGCCAAACGCTGGCCGGTGCTGGCGGTCACGTCCGCTCCGCGAAACAACGCGCTGTGGATGACCGCAGCCGCCATGTACGGCTTCACCGGATTCCCGAAAGAGGACGAAGGCAAGAGCGTGCTCTTGGAAGTGGACGCAGCCAGCGGAAAAATACTGCGCCGGTTTGATCTGGATTCGGGCGGGCCGTCCGTGCTGGGTGATATGTCGGTTTCGCCAGACGGCGTGGTCTATGTAACTGACAGCCGCGGCGGCGGCGTTTACCGCCTGCAGGGCAAATCAGAAAACGCCAAACTTGAGGCCGTTGCGGGCGGGTTCTTTTCTCCGCAGACTCCCGTCCTGGCGCGCGATGGCCACCGGTTGCTGGTCCCCGACTATTCCGTGGGAATCGCGGTGATTGATTTAGCGGCCAACAGCAAAAACAAGATCACCTATCTGGAGCATCCGGAGAGCATTGCCGTGACCGGTCTGGACGGCCTGCTGCTTTCCGGCGATTCGCTCATCGGCATTCAGAACGGCACGGATCCTGAGCGCATTGTGCGTTTTCATCTTGATCGCCGGCAAACGCGCATTGTGTCCGCGGAAATCATTGAGCAGTCCACGGAGAGGCTGGGGGAACCCACGCATGCCACTGCGGCCGGCGGATGGATTTACGTGATCGCCAACGTGGGCTGGAACAAGGTGGATGACCACGGCCAGCTCAAAGAAGGTCAGAGTTTCAGCGCGCCCGTGCTGTTGCGCTTTCGCGACCACGGCCGGAGAAAGACGCCGGCAGCCGCGAAATAAGCCTCGGAGAGGACGAGCGGCAGATCAATTCTTGCTGGCGACTATCTTTTCCTCCAGCTGTTTGAGCTGGGCGGTAAGTTTGTCAGCGTCAGGCGCGCCCGGCACCAGGGCCAGGTACTCGCGCAACTGCTGCGCCGCGCCTTGATAATCCTGTTTGTGCGTCAGGATGTTGCACAGCAGCAAAGCCACGTCAGGATGCCGGTGTTCCACGTCCAGGGTCTTGTACCGGCGCGCACTTTCTTCAGCAGCGCCGTCCTTTCCCAGGTTGTAGTTGGCCACGGCGTTATAAAAATAGGTGGCCGGGTAAGCCGCGGCATTTAACTGGATCACCTGTCCGGTGAATTGCGCCGCCTCTGGCCAGTTTTTCTCCTGCATGGCGATAATCGCCAGCCCGAAATGGGGATTCACGTACTGGGCATCGGCGAAGATCGCTTTCATGTAGTCTTCGCGGGCCTGCTGCAGGTGGCCTTGCTCCTGGTGAACGTCTCCCAGGCTGGACCAGGCGGACGCATACTGGGGATAAATCTTTACGGCCTTATTCAGCTCCTTTTCTGCTTCATCAAATTTCTTTCTCTCAACCGCCCGCTCCCCTTTTTCAAAAGACTGTTTGGCATCTTTGGGAGCAGCCATGCTGGTCAGGCTGATGGTGGAGCCTTTCGCGCCTCCCATGCGCTTCAGAATAATCGTGCCGACTTCATAACGCGTGTCCTCGCGCGAAGGGAGCATGACCGTGGTGGACTGAAACCCGGCACGCGCGGCACGGAACTCGCAGCCGGCCAAATCCACCGGGCGACGGCTTCCGGTGGAGGAGCTGACCCGCGGCGCGGAATTGGGGGAGCTCTGGATGCCATTCTCGCTCGCGTCCTGGAACGTGGGATTTACTCCCAGCTGAATCTCGAACTGTCCTTTGAAGTCGGTGTAACCTTCGCGCCGCGCCACACCGTTGCACACGCGCTCAATGGCCACCGGTTCTCCCGGCGAGCTTCCGCCTTCCATGAGGACTTTTCCGGAAATGAATATCGGCTGGATCGAAGGGTCAACCGTGGTGGGAGTGCGGGGCGTGTTGGTCCGGCCACCGCCGCCGCCGGGCGGACGGCCTTGCGTCCATGCCGTGGACAGCCCGCAGAAAACAATCATGCACCAAATCCCGAAGCGAGAGGAGCTGGAACCCATATGTGCCCTCCAGACGGTGGCTTGGGCAGGCCTTTGGCCCCCGGAATTGGCGGCCCGCGCAAGACACAATGGTACGTCCTTTGCGGCCCAATGTCTTTGAAAATTGCAAGAAAATGGCAGACAACCAAAGATGCCCTCAAGATGTCTAATGCCTGCTTTTCGCTGCGGCCGGCGGGCTATTTGGGTTCCCGGCCCACTCCGATTTCGGCTACAACTTCCTGGCCCAGAAGCTTGCTGCCGTCGTAGAGGACTTCAATCACGCGAGCGCGCGTGACGCGCGCACTGGCCATGGCGGTGGGCAACTCCAAGGTGGGAAACACGCCCACCATCTCCCATTTATTTTCTCCGGCTGGTACCCAGAGCTCGTACTGTTTCCACCTGGCCATAACGCTCGCTTCCTGAAGAAATGCCCTTTCACTTTCTGAAAAGAAAACGAACCACAAAAGACACAACGGACCCCGTAAGCGCGTAACCGCAAAAAAACTCGCTTGGTGGACCTTGTGTGACCCTGGTGGTTAATTCTTACGGAAGCTCCGCCCGAGGTGGCGAAGCTGCACGTCTTTAGTCTCC